>NZ_AULM01000017.1 GCF_000422285.1 Desulfatiglans anilini DSM 4660 | reverse complement strand
CCGATAAAGCCTATGATGGCAAACCCGCATTGAAGACCATCGTTGCCCACGGTTATATTCCCCACGTGAAAACACGGGGGGAGGAGCGCCAGGAAAAAAAGCGCAATCCCGCATGGAAAGCCAGAAGATGGGTGGTTGAAGTGAGTCATTCATGGTTCAATCGCTTCCGTAAAATCCTGGTTCGCTATGAGAAGCTCAGCGATACCTATATGGCTTTGCTGCATATGGCTGCTGCTATCATCGCCTACCGAAAAGTGGGCGTTATTTACGGATAAGATCTAAGAGTTCTCACCGGTTGAACGGCCATGGATATCTCCTCTGACCACAACGAAACAGGACTGCGAGGCATTGTGACCGCACGAAAGTGCTCTCATTGCGGCCACCACGAAATTGGACTGGTCACCCTACAAGGTGTCTTTCACCCGCTTCTTCCCGGAATGCTGGTTCAATTACTCGAACCGGCAGCCCCCAAGCCTACTGTGCCCGAACCTCAACCACGCCATGAGCCCCCGCGCGCGGAGGCCTCCCTAAATACCCCCGACACGGAGGTCCAAAAAAGGCCCTGGGCGCCTGAACCTGTCCTGAACATTGCCTCACTGCGGTTGAAATACGGTGTTTTTCTTCCCGAGCAGGATGAAGGGTCGCCCCTGGATGGCCCGCGATATATTGCCGCTTACATCGAAAAGATCACTGCTCTCGCCGCCAAAGAAGAACATCCGTGGACTGCCGTTTTACTCGATCAATACTTGAAAGCGGCCTATCTCGCCTACGATGATCCAAGGCAGACAGCCCAAGCCCTTTGGAGTCAAATCGAGGAAATCCGGCGCCCCGCCGAGCAGGTCGCTGACTGGCTGCAGAACCCTGACGAGACCACAAGGAAGTCCTTGCTCGGAGTCACCGCCCCCGAAAGAGATGCCATTGCGCAGCCCGTCTCGATTGTCGATTTCGCCGCCGAATTAGAGTCGCTCACGCTGGAGCGCTTTCTGGAATCGTTATAAGGAATCGACCCATGAACAAAAAAAACCGCGGCCGGGTGGCATCCCCACCCGGCCGCGGTTTTTTTTGGCATCCTAAGGGCTATATCATCTTCTTGATTTCTTCCGTCAAAGCCGGAACCACGTCGAAGAGGTCGCCGACGACCCCGTAATCAGCCTTTTGGAAGATGGGTGCATCGGGATCCTTGTTGATCGCGACGATCACCTTGGATGTCCCCATACCTGCAAGGTGCTGGATTGCGCCCGAAATGCCGCAGGCAATGTAGAGATTGGGCGAAACGACCTTGCCAGTCTGACCGACCTGATCGGTGTGCGACCTCCATCCTGCATCCACCGCGGAGCGCGACGCACCGACACTGGCGCCGATCACCTGGGCGAGTTCTTCCAGAATCGCGTAGTTTTCGGGGCCCTTCATCCCGCGACCTCCGGAAACGATCTTGTCCGCTTCCGTCAGATCTATCTTGCCGCTTGCATCCTTGATGGCCTCGACGACCTTGGTTTTCAGCTCTCCATCGTCGAGTTGGAATTGGGCATCGACCACCTCGGCCGTCCTCGAAGCATCCGGTTCGTTGACGCTCATGACATTCGGACGGGCCGTTGCCATCTGCGGCCAGCTCTGTTCGAATGTCACCTGGGCATAGGCCTTGCCGGCATAAATAGGCCGGGTTGCAACCAGGTTGCCGTCCTCCACGGCAAAGGCGGTGCAATCCTGGGCAACCGCGACATCCAGCCGTGCAGCCACTCTGGAAGACAGATCCTTCCCCTGTACGGAGGCGCCCATCAAAAGCATTGCGGGCTCTTCCGCCTTCACCAGCTGGGCGACAACCGCGGTGTAAGCGTCAGTGGTATACGTTTCGAGTCTTTGATCCTCCGCCACCAGAACCTTGTCCGCTCCATACTGAGCCAGAGCCGCCGCCTTGTCCTTGATCCCGTTGCCAAGAAGAACCACGGTCAGAGATTGACCCAGCGCATCCGCCAGGCGCCGCCCTTCACTGACGACCTCATAGGTGATCTTCCGGATCTCTCCTTCACGCTGTTCAGCGACTGTCCATACTCCCTGTGCCATTTTATATCTCCTCCAAAATCTGGATTTCCTATCCTGCTGTATTTTCGTTGCCGATCACAGCCGTCTACCCGGCAACTCCCCCCGCACGGTATGCTCCCTTTGGGCAAATCCTTACTTAGACGCTGCATGCCGAACCGAAACCGCCTCTCTCTACCCCTCGGCCACAAAAACCGGGGACATCCATCGGCTCCGAAGGAACAAAGAGATGAGTCTCCGCCTCGGTTTCAAGCGCAACACTAAATTACCTTGGCCTCGTCGCGCAAAAGCTTCGCCAAAGCGGCAGCCTTCTCGGCCGGGGTTTCGCCCTCAACGATTTTGCCCGCTTTTCTCTCGGGCGGCGGGGTCAACTTCACGATTTTCAGTTTTCTGGCGCTTTCGCCAAATCCAGCCGGATCCAATCCCAAGTCGGCCAGGGATTTCTCTGCAAGCGGCTTCTTCTTGGCCTTCATGATACCAGGCAGAGATGCATATCGGGGCTCGTTCAACCCTTTCTGAGTCGTAATCAACGCTGGAAACGGCGTCTCAACCACGAGCGTCTGCCCTTCCACCGGCCTGTGCACCTTGGCGCTCTTCCCATCCTCGGCAACCTCCACCTTCACGGCCAACGCCACGTGCGGAATGCCCAGGAACTCGGCCAAAAAGGCGCCCACCACTCCCAAGTCTTCGTCGACAGCGCGCTGCCCGGCGAAAATCAGGTCATGAGGCATATCTTTGATGGCGGCGGCCAAGGCCTTGGCAACCCCCAGTGAATCGCTCCCCTGCAATGCATCGTCGACAACCAGAACGCCTTTGTCGGCGCCCATCGCCAGGGCGGTGCGGATGCTCTCGGTCACCCGCTTGGGTCCAAGCCCGACGACCGTGACCTCTCCGCCGAACTTCTCCTTGAGTTTCAAAGCCTCCTCGACCCCGAACTCGTCGTAGGGGTTCATCACCCATTTGATGTCGTCGGTCACGATCCCTTTCCCATCCGCTGCGATCTTGATCTGCGTCTCGGTATCAGGCACCTGTTTCAAGCATACAATAATGTTCACATTGTCCTCCTTTCGCCCGGAAAGCCCGGGTTACTGAATTTACGGCCCGCCCTCACGGCCCACGGCCCGTTTGTTACTCCTTGATTCCACACAAAAAAAACTCGCTGATCTGCTCGGCCGCCGTTTTAATATCATATTGTTTACGACTTGACAATACCCAGAATCGTGACATTTCATCCAGGGCGCCAAAAAACGCTCTCTTTGCGACCGTGGGAATCACATCCTTTCGAAATGCACCGGACTGCTGCCCTTCTTTGATGATATCCTCGATCAGATCAAGGTACTGGGAGAACTTCTCGTTCTTATACTCCTTCATGAACTTCCCGCTCTGCCGCAGTTCGACCTGGATAATCTCCGCCATATCCTTGTTTTCCTCGATCAGACGCAAATGGGTCACGGCGAAACATCGCAGCTTCCCGATGGGGTCCTTCTCCAGCGCCAGATGACTGACCATGTTGTCGATGACCCCCTTCATCTGCTCCTCGAAAAGGCTGATAAGGATATCGTCCTTGTTCTCGAAATAAATGTAGATGGTGCCGTCAGCGACACCGGCCTCCCGTGCAATCTCAGCTATCTTGGCCTGAAAAAAGCCCTTCCTGGCGAAGATCTTCGTCGCTGCCCGGATGATGCGCTGGTACTTTTCTCTGTTTTTTTTACGAAGATTCTGATTAATATGACTCATGGTAATCCCGCCCTCTATGAATGATTATTCATTCATAGAAACCGATTCATTTCTGCTTGTCAAGCATTTTGAACCGCCTTATCCGGCGACCGGCCCGACCCGCCGCCCAACACGCCGGGGAAACCTTTTTCCGCGTCTCCATTCCGAATGCGCTTGACACTAAAATCCGGGTTTTCTATAGTTGGTCATGGTGAATATCGGTATACAGTATTCGCTTCCTCTTCAAATACTACAAATGAATGATATTCAGCGGGTTTCCATGTTCCAGACCGTTTAAAACATCATCTTTGCCAAGACCCGGGGGAGGGTATTCAAGATGGCGCAAAAGTCCTACCTTGATGGCATTTCGATCCTAGCAGTCGATGACGAAGAGGATGTTCTGGATACCATTGTAGAAGCGTTGGAGATGTCAAAGGTCGACACGGCCGCCGATTACGAAACTGCGCTTCAGAAGATCCGGAACAGGCATTACGACCTTGCCATCCTTGACATCATGGGGGTCAACGGTCTCGAGCTTCTTGAGAAAACCGTGGAAAAAGGCATTCCTACCGTCATGCTCACCGCCCATGCGATCAGCGCCGATACGCTCATGGCTTCTATACGCAAAGGCGCAATTTCTTATCTTCCCAAAGAAAAATTATCCGAACTCGAACATATACTCGACGACCTGCTCACCGCGCTCGCTGCGGGTAAACCCACCTGGCAGGTCCTTTTCGACAAGCTGGGTGGTTATTTCGACGATAAATTCGGCCCTGACTGGAAGGCAAAAGACAAGGAATTCTGGTCGGAATTCAGCCGAACCTATCATATCAGCAAAGGCATTCAGAGCAGATTGAAACACGACAAGCGGATACTCTCGAAAGGCATCTGAGACTGTCCGACCTGACTCCACAAATCATGCTTACGGGCTGTCTCGCCCGCTTCGGGACCAGGGTTCAACCCCTCCGAACGGGAGACAACCGGGTTGAATTTCGTCTTGATCCGGCTCTTCGCGAGTGCGTGAGTATCCCGGTCTTTTGAATCAACCTTTAACTGTAGAAAGGAGTAAGCGTGCTTATGAAGAAGCTAGGGTTGTCGGTACTGGTCGGTCTGATTGGGGTGGTCCTTCTGGTCGGGGGAGCCTGGGCGCAGGCACCGTCCCTGGATGCCTGGAAACCCAAATTCGACCCGTCTACTGCGAAATACAAATGCATCGTTTCAAACGTCTCCCATCCGGTTCTGAAAGGCGTCTACACGGGCTTTGCTTTCCGGGATGCCTTGTGGGAACGCTCCGGCGGACAAATTTACATTGATTTCAAACCCTTTTCCATGCTTGGCGGAGAAGTCGAGGTGCTCAACCAACTGCAGATGGGCGCCATTCAGGGGATGGGCGTGAGTTCGGTGGCCTCCACCAACCTCGGGCCCCGCTTTGGCCTCATCAACCTGCCTTTCCTCGTCGACTCCTTCGACAAATTGGATAAATTCGTCAGCAGCGGCAAGCTGTTCGACCATTTCATGATGGCCATGGACCACCAAGGGATCATGGGCCTCGACATCACCGGCTACGGCAACTATGGGTGGGCCACGACAGTCCCCGTGCGCACCATCGCAGATGCCAAGCAGGTGAAGTTCCGGATCGCCGAAGCCGCGGTCAACAAAATGCTTTATGGCGCCTGGGGCTTCAACCCGGTGGTCATGCCTTGGCCGGATGTCCCCGTCGCACTGAAACAGGGGGTTATCACCGGTCTGGATCACACCCCTTCCGTGTGCAACATCACCAAGAAATTCGAGGTGGCAAAGTATTTTACTCAAGTCAACTACGCTCAAGGCCTTTTTATCTGGATCTTCAACAAAGCGTGGTTCAACACCCTGCCGGCCGACCTGCAGCAGACTTTCAAGGATACCCTGCGTGAAGTCGCCGTAAAAGTCCGCGAAGAAACGGTGCAGCAGGAAGTGGATCAAATCGCTGACGCAAAGTCCAAGGGCATCGAGTTCTTCCAGCTTTCGGCGGAAGAAGCCGCCATGCTGAAGAAGCAGGGGAACGTCGTCCACGAAAATTACAGAGCCGAGATCAACAAACTGTACCCCGGCGATACCTACAAATCTGACAACTACCTCAAAGAAGTCCAGGATTACATCGGTTATACGGAATAATCGCATTCGAGGGGAGAAGCGCTTCACTGTTTCTCCCCTTTTTCATGTGAGAGGCCTGCATGTTTTCAAAAATTCTTGGTGTCGTCGACAAGATCCTCAGCTTCATCGAGGACTGGGTTCTGTTTTTTGCGACCATGGCCGCGCTGATCTCCCTGTTCTTCGCCGTGATTCTGCGCTACGGTTTCAACTACTCGCTCGCATGGTCCGAGGAGCTCGTCAGGGAGGTCATTATCGTCACCACGTTTATCGGCTGCAGCGCCGCTATCAAGGCACGCTCCATGATCAAGATCGACGCCTTGGTCCAGCTCGTTCCCAAGCTCAAAACCCCCTTGACCTTTTTCAGCAATTTGGTTGCCATGGTATTCGCCATCATGATGATCTACTACGGCTGGCACATGGCCGCCCTCCAGGTCGCCACCCAGCAGAAGACCATTATCTTGGAGATTCCGCTTGTATATTTGTATGCTGTCTTGCCTACTATGGGCGTGATGATGGTTTTCAGACTCATTCAGGTCATGTACGAAGACGTTCAGGAATTGCGCAAACCGGCGGAAAGCGTCTAACAAACCGCTAGCCTGGGTTCCCTATTGCGCCGAACTCTTTTGATCGGAGACAAGCAAGACTATGGAGCTGAGCCACCTCATCGTTATGCTGATCCTCGTCGGGAGCATGGCTTCCCTCGTTCCCGTCTTCATGTGCCTTTTTTTCACTGCCGTCCTGGGATTCGCACTTTATACCGATCTGCCGCTGCTCCTTCTGGCTCAAAGCCTCTTTCGCAGCATGGACAACTTCGCGCTGGTGGTGGTGCTATACTTCATCCTCTGCGGCAACATTATGACGGCCGGGTCCATCGTCGACAAGCTTATCAAAGTGGCCAACGTCATGGTGAGCTGGCTCCCGGGGGGCCTCGGGATGGCCGGCGTCATCGCCTGCGGCCTATTCGGTGCCATTTCGGGTTCGACCGTGGCGACCGTGGTCGCCCTGGGCGGTTTCATGATCCCCGCCCTCATTGAAAACGGCTACCAGGAGAAGTACACCCTCGGCCTCATGACCACCTCCCCCAACCTCGGCGTGATCATCCCCCCGAGCATCGGGATGATCCTTTACTGCATGATCAGCAACGTTTCGCTGGAAGGCCTGTTCATGACCGGGTTTCTGCCGGGGGTCCTGATTATTTTCGGTGTCTGCCTATATTCTTATTTGTTCTACCGTAAACGGACCGATTTCGTCCGGATGCCGGTGCCCAATGCCAAACAGGTTCTGGCTGTCGTCAAGGAAAGCTTCTGGTCCCTAATGCTCCCGGTCATCATCTTCGGGGGGATCTTCTCGGGTGCCTTTACAGCCAACGAGGCCGCCGTCGTGGCGTGCGTCTATGCCTTCATCGTCGAAATCTTCATCCACAAGTCCATGAAGTTGAGCGCCGTCAAACGGATCACGATCAATTCAGCCGTAACCTCCGCGACACTGCTGATCATCGTTGCCGGAGCCACCTGTTTCGGGCGCTATCTTACGCTCGAAGGCATTCCCGGCAAACTGACCGAGGCAGTCTTGTCCAGCATCCAGTCCCCCTGGGTCTTCCTGCTGGCCATGAATATCCTGCTGCTCTTCATCGGCATGTTCATGGACATCATCTCCGCGACCATGATCCTGGGGCCGGTCTTTCTGCCGATGCTCGGTGCCTTCGGCATCGATCCCCTGCACTTCGGACTCATCCTGACCGTCAATCTGGCCATCGGTTACTGTACGCCGCCCATGGGGGTCAGTCTGTATATCACCGGGGCAATCGCCAATCGCGATCTGATATATGTATCGCGTGCCGTCATGCCTTTTATCGCGATTCAGATCGCCGTGCTTTTACTCATGACCTATTTGCCGGACGCCGTGCTCTGGTTGCCTCGAGTCTTCGGCTTCGCCCAGTAGGAAAGAGAATGTTGTGGGAGCGGTGCCCCCCATAACGGAACAACGTCTTTTTCGGGGCTGATTCTTCTGCCCGTAATCATCATTTGTCTGTCGCCCGGCGGTGCTGAGACCGCCGGGCCTCTTTCCAGAAATCCCAAGCCGGAAAGAAACATCGTCTCGAGGAGGAATAACGTTCATGAATTACGCAAGATACGCTACGTTGCATGCACGCCACCTGCCCAACAAGGTCTGCCTGATCGAAAGAACCCCTTCGAAGGGGGAGCGCAGAACGCTCACCTGGAAAGAATTCAACGACCAGATCAACCGCGTCGCCAACTACCTTTCCAGAGAGCTGGGCATCAAAGACGGCGATTACGTCATGCACCTCCAGAACAACAGCCTTGAATGGCTGGTCACCTACTACGGCATCATCAAGCTCGGTGCCGTTGCCGTCCCCTTGAATTTTCGTTTCGTCGGCTCCGATATTCTTTACGCCGCCAACGTTTGCAACCCCAAGGTCTTCATTTTCGGGTCCGAGTTTCTCCCGGTCGTTCAACCCGTGCAGGAACAACTGACAACGATCGAACGCTATATCTGCGTCGGCGACTCCGTCCCCTCCGATATGATCGATTACCGGACCATCGCCGCTTATGAGGACACGAGCGAGGCGTTGACCCCCGTCGCCCCCGAGCACGCCCTGGCCATGATGTTTACATCCGGAACTACGGGCAAGCCCAAGCCGGTGCTCCACACCCACTTTTCGCTCAACAGCACGGCCATCGGCAACGGAATGAGCTACTTCGTCGAGAAAAACGACAACTACGTCTTTTTCCTGCCGCTCTACCACAGCGGCACCATGTTTCTTTGGGGCCCCTTTTACGCGACCGGCGCCACCGGGACCATTCTGCGCGAATTTCGCGAACCTAAATGGATCATCGAGGCCCTTGCCGAAGAAAAGGGAACCGACATTCTCTTTGTGGTGCCAATCGCCGTCGCGATCCTGAACGCCATCCGGAAAGGGGACTTGCGCCTGGAAGACTACGATCTTTCGCATTGGCGGTACCTCGAGATCGGGGCCCAGCCCGTACCTTTCGAGGTGATGAAGAACATGGTGGAGACCCTGCCCGCCAAGGTATCGAACATTTACGGAATCACTGAAGGCGGCGGAGGCGGCACTTTCAACCTTTATCCTGAGGATGTCCTCCGAAAGCCCGGCTCCATCGGCAAACCCACCTTCGGCGTCGAAGGCAAGGCCGTCGACTTCGAAGGCAAGGAGGTGCCCCCCGGAGAAGTCGGCGAACTGGTCTTCTCAACCCCCAGGATGATGGCGGGATACTTCAACAATCCCGAGATGACCGCCGATACCATCAAAGACGGCTGGCTTTACACCGGTGACCTGGTCAAGCTGGACGAAGAGGGGTTTTTCTACATCGTCGACCGCAAGAAAGACATGATCACGAGCGGTGGGGAGAACATCTTCCCGGTGGAGATCGAAGATGCCCTGATGGAACACCCCAAGATCGATGATGTAGCCTGCATCGGTTACCCCGACGAAAGACTGGTCGAGGTCGTCATGGCCATTGTTCAGCTCAAGAGTGGTGAGCAAATGACCGAACAGGAGGTCATCGACTTCGCCAAGACCAAACTGGCGCTTTATAAAGTCCCCAGAAAGATTCTTTTCGACAATGTGATGAGGAATCCTACCGGGAAGTTGATGAAGCCGCAGATGCGCGAGAAATACACCGGCAGACGGGAGGCATTCCGTAAGCTCGATTAACGGAATGCTATGAACCATTTTGAAAAAGGGCGGGTTTTGAAATCCGCCCTTTTTCATTTTCTCATACCTTTTTCTTTCCCTTTTTTGTCTTTGCGCCAGGGCTTTCATGAGAATTTTACAGATTGACTCTCGAAGACCAACCAAAAGGGAATGGTTGCCGGAGGCGGCGCTCACACCGTTTCCCGGGATGATTATTCTTGACAGAGAACATCGGATTCACTAGTTTCCGTCCAGAAATAGGTTTTGCCTCTGACTTTCAATCCCTGGAATTTTACAAAGCGCCGATGGTATACGGCGGGTCTCGGAGCGTTTCTGATGCTGCATGCGGACCTGTTGAACGTTCCTCCATCACGGAGACGCGCCAAACCTCCTACAGGCTGCGATGACAGACCGGTCTTGCGATGCGCGCCCTTAAAGGAAATTTGAGTATTTACACGATGGGCCCTGCCGCTCGCAAAGAAGCGGATCTCGAGCTTTTAAACGTCACCCTGCGCTTTGGAGGGATTACAGCGCTGCAGCGGGTTGTCTTTTCACTCAAGCAAGGAGAACTCGTCGGCTTGATCGGACCGAACGGCGCGGGAAAAACCTCCCTCGTCAACTGCTTGACAGGTTTTTCCCGCCCTCAGGAAGGTCGAATCCTTTTCAACGGCCAGGATCTTCATCACTTGCCCCCCCATAAAATTGCAGAAATGGGGATTGCCAGGACGTTCCAGGAAACCCGGCTTCACTCAAGAAACAGCGTACTCTGCAGTATCCTGAGCGCACGCCATATCTATGGCCGATATCTGCTGCGGCAGGCCTTCTTCTTCGCAAAATCGGTCAAAAGGGAAGAGGCCTATCATTTGAGGATCGTCGAAGAACTCTTGGATTTTCTCGGTCTTCAGGCCTACAGGAAAACAGCCGTCCGGGATCTTCCGACCTTCCTCAAAAAGCGCATCGAACTGGCCAGAGCTTTGGCCATGCAGCCCAAGCTTCTTGTCCTGGACGAACCTTTCTCAGGCCTCTTTCCCTCCGAAAAGGATTTCATAGGGCATGTACTCCGTGATCTGAACCACATCTGGGGCCAAACCATTCTTCTGGTCGAAAATGATATGAACAGGGTGTTTGAACTTGCCGAGAGAGTAGTCGTCCTGGACTTCGGTGCCAAGCTCGCCGAAGGGGCGCCGGAATTCATTCAGAATCATCCCCGCGTGCTCGATTCCTATTTTGGCCGCTCCGAACCGCTTTCCGCACATTTTCCTGCTTAAACTTCCCATCATTGCAGGACGGAGTTGCAGATTGAATCCGGTATCTGACATCGAAAACCTTGCCGTACTGACCCGATTTACCCTGCCACAGATCCTTTGGCGGCAGGCCGAAGACCATATCGATGGCCATCCCGCCATCAAGGAAATGCGTCTGGGTCACTGGGAAACCCATTCCAGGCGCCAATATCTGCACTACACCAGAAAAATTGCCCTCGGATTTATCGCTCTTGGGGTGCGGCGCGGAGAAAAGATAGCGATCCTCCTGAGCAACCAGTCGGAATGGCTGTTCTGCACCCTTGCGGCCCAAGCCCTCGGCTGCACAAGTGTCTCTTTGCCGAGCGGCCCCTTGTCAGCCGCCACACTGGAATGTTTGAGAAGGACTCACGCTTCTCTGCTTGTTGCATCAGGATATGGCGAAATCGATCATTTGCTGCTTTATCGAAAGGATCTCCCCTCTTTGAAAAGGGTGATCTATGTCGATCCAAGCCTGACGCACCCTTACTGGGACAATCCTTGGCTGATTGGGCTGGCTGAGGTCATCGAGATAGGTGGAGAAATCGATACCGCCCAGCCTGATCTTTTTATCAAAGAATTGTGGGCGGGAAACCCGGACGATCAGGCCAGCCTGATTTTGAGGGATTCGGCGAATTTAGTTGCGCCCCTGGTCCCTATGACGCATCGAGGCCTGATTGTTCCTGCCGCAACCTGGCTGAAGGCCTTTCCGTGGCTTTCAGGGGCGAACTGGGCGTCTTTCGAACCTGCGCCATCTCCTGTCGAGCAATTCTGGTCTCTTGCGGTCGCCACCTGCGCGGGAATGGTGATCCACTTTCCTGAAACACCTGAAACACTCGCCGAAGACCTTGGTTTGATCCGCCCCGATGTTGTCGTGGCGAGATGCACCTTCTGGCAGGAATTCGCCGCACAGATCCGACTCGCCGTAGAAGGCGGCACACCCGTGTTGAAAAGGCTTCATGCGCTCAATCTTTCGCTCAACGCCGGCGACCCCGAGGCCGCTTCCTTCGGCCGGACCTCACGCCTGAAAACGGTCCTGCGCTGGACCCTTCGCCACCTGCTCTGCGGACCGCTGAAGGCGCGGATCGGCCTTGCAGCCTGTCGAGCCGCCTACACACACGGCTCCCCTTTGAAAAGACAAACACTGGACTTTTTGAGGGCCTATGGCATACCCTTACAAGAGATGCGAGCGCATCCGCTCGAAGACAGATTCGGAATGCCCTGTTAGTTTCCGCTCGGAAATGATCTTTTTTGCCATTCCCGGCGTCAAACGGTGCTTTTCCTTATACGGCGACCCAAAGACCGTTTCCGCACGAAGAGACACCCATTAGATCCATGCGGAAATGATGTCCCGGTAGGACCGAGCCTCCAATCCGGAAATGAGGATTTTTGGCCAATATCAAGGAAATCAAGCGTTTGTGCGGAGGCGACCTACAGGTCGCCGCACAAACAAACGTGCAGATTGACGCCGAGATTGGCCAAAAAGACCATTTCCGGATGGAAACTCATTAATTCTTCAGGCTGATACACAACATGCCCTATCGAAAGGCAGAAAAAGACAGCGGTTCGGATTTAGCCCTCGTTTCTCGGATCATTCATCCGATTCGGCGCTCCTCGACAACCCTGCATTTTCTGCTGCCTCTCGGCCTGATCAGCTTTGCCCTCGTCCTATGGGCGCCTGAAAACGGACTGTCTCTTTTGACTAGAATTTCCATCTATGCGCTTGCGGCTCAAGGACTCAATTTCCTGATCGGATTTTCTGCACAGGTTTCTTTTTGCCAGGGTGCCTTATTTGGTACGGGCGCCGTTGCCACGATGTTTTTCCTGGAAAAGCTCGCCATGCCTTTCTGGCTTGCCGTGCCTGCCGGCGGAACAAGCGCTGCCGCTTTGAGTTTCCTGTTCTTCGCGTGGCCTTCGGCTCGTCTTAAACCCTTTCATCTTGCCGCGGTGACCCTCCTGGCGCAACTTCTCATCACGTATGGATTGGCCCTTCTTCCAAAACACGACCCTCTCTGGAATCAAACGGTCTTACTTTTGGTGCCTGCTTCAGCGTCGTTCAAGCCTCACGCTCAACCAACCCTGATGATCGTGGCGCTGCTCACGGCCATCCTGATCACCCTCCTGCTCCAGAATCTCCTTCACACGCGGTATGGGAGGGCGCTCAGGAGCCTGCGTGAAGACCGCCCTTCAACTGCGGCAGCCGGCATCCGGGAATGGCCTCTGACATGCCTGGGCTTTTCTGTCTGCGCTTTCTGCGCCGGCATGGCAGGCGGTCTTTTCTTTCTGCTTTATGGCCTGCCGACGGTGCACAGCTTCGGAGTCCCATTATCCCTTGTACTGATCCTCCTGGTGCTTTTCGGAGGCGTGGGGCGGCTGATCGGTCCCTTTTTCGGTGCATCCTTCCTGGTCCTTTTTTCTGAAGTACTCAGCTCTGCAAGCCATCGAATCTCCGGCACATTTAGCGCCCTTTGGTCCCATTTTCCGTTCCCCGTCTGGGAAACAGCCGCCATCCTGCTCATGATCATTTTTTGCATCCGGCAACCCAACGGGTTGGGAGCTGTCTGGGAGCGCTTCGTTTCCGCTTTGAAAACATGGCCTTTGCCTCCAAACTCCGACATCAAACTCAGGGCTGAATGAGATTTTTACAGCGTAAACAACCTTTTTGATTCTTTTCCAAAGGGTGCAAATGGATCCCAGTGAATCGCTCTCTACGGAACACCTCCTCGAAGAAAGCTCCTTCAAACCGATCCGCCCTGAAGAATACGCTTCTCTTGGCATCGACCCGGCAGACATCCTTCTGGGGACATTTCCGTCTCTCAAACATCCGTCCCAACTGCAAAGCCGTTTCGGCGGCAATGCCTATGGATTGGGCCTTTTCGAAATATACGACCGCCTCGACGATGATGATATAGAATTTCTTCAATCCATCGATCTCGACAACCCTGAAGACATTCGCAAAAACTTCAAGAGAATCAATCAAATCTACAAACGGATCGGCCTTCTGATCCGTTTTTCGAGTCTCGGGCGGCCCTATTATCTCATCCCTTTTCACATTCTATCGAACACCCTTGCGCATATCCGCTCGAGAGTCTATCAAATCGGCAGAATCATCGAGTATCACAGCAAAAAGAAATTTTTAAAAGAGCACAGCACGATCGGAATCATTGGACAACAGGATGACCTTGTCATCAATGAAATCAGTCTCACTTTTAAAGATCATGAATTTATCGTGATAGATTCGATTGATACGTTGATAAACCTCAACATAACCTTCGATCTTATCTTATTTACAAGTGATATTTACGAGATCATTCTGTTTGAAAAATTCAGCGCATTATCCCGCGAAATGCTGTCAAGGAGAAGGCTTGATCAATATGCGATTTATATATTAGCGCATGTGTATCGCTTGTTGAAAGACAATGGTGAAATTTTTATAATTGCAAAATATCACACTGAAAAAACCAATCGCAGCACCGAAGTGACTCTTAAAACGTTGAGAGAATTAAAAAAGTTTGCCCTATTTACGCATATTTTTAAGACGAAGAAGAGATACAAGTTCAACGGATCCAAAAGCCTTATTAATATCTCTGATTTTCAGAATTATTTGAGCGGCCTCTATATTGAACAAGAGGTTCTCGACCACCTCACCAAAGGAAAACCGATTGACGAAATATCGGTTGAGGAGATTGAAACCCTTCCCTATTTCGATTTTGAATTTGCAGAACCCGCCCTTCTTCGCAACCAGGCCAAAAACTGGGAGCGAACGGTCTCCATTTTCTTCGATAAAATCTTCCTGAAGCCGCTCGTCCCCGAGTATGTGGCCGAAGATTGGGCGGAGCGCTTTTCGTGCAAAGATTACGCACCGGATTATCTGATCAACTATTTGGGCCAGAAAAAAGTCATCGAGCCCGAGATCGCCAGAATCGTCGAAGAGGTCACGGAGTCCAGGCTGATCGGGTGCCAGACGGAATTGTTGGCCGACTACAGAGACTCCTTTGAATACGTGCTGCGGACTCTCAGGGTGCTCGAAAAACTCAAGAAAGGAAAATACAGAGGCAGTCCTCAAATTTACATCGACCGTCTTCGACAGCCCCTCGAGAACAAGGCCCGGCGTCATCCCGCCTTGAACGATGCCCTCAAATTGATTCAGAAGATCAACCGCCTCAAGAAAATACGCGAGTACCTGAATCCCGACGGCATTGAAGGCTCCCGCACCCGCGTTTTGAAAAACCTTCCCTATCTTCGTTTTTTCGGTTTTTCGCATCATGAGCTGCGGGAAATCGCCCTCATCGTATTGAGCCACAGCGCCATGGGACGCGTCATCTCGGGAAAAATGAACGAAAAGGCGCTGAAACCCCTGTCCGATCTGGCCAGGACCCTGGAACCCAAGCAGGCGGTCAACCTCCTCCGTTATTGCCGCCTGATGACCATGGCTGAAACAGAGGCGGCCCGCCAGTCTCCGATGCCTTCGGAGCAGCTTTTGGAGCTGTTCGAACTCTATGAATACACCGTTCGGATCGTGACCAACCGCGACCTTGACTGGGACCGTCTCCTCGATGAAAAGATCACCTCCATGGGGGGAATCAAGAGCAAGATCGTCCGCAAAAGCCTCAAAATGATGAATCATTTTGAATTTATGGAAAACTGGCAGGAACTCTGCCACAAAGGCCCCATGGAAAAGGAGGTCCTAGCTGACTACGATCCCAAAAGGATCCTCAGGATAGAGAACGCTATTCAGTTCGTCGAAACCCTGGGGGAATTCGAATCCGCTTATCTGAAATCGGACCCCATTCAGGCCCCCGAGTTTTACCGCAAGTTCTTCGGCATCGAGTTCCATGGAACCGGTCATCTTTCCCAGCGTATGGAGAGCCGCCTCGTATATATTCTCCTGTGGATCAGCGTGCATATCACCCGAAACGAAATTATCAACTTCAATCCCATCTTGGCGGACCTCGAAACAGCCGATGCCGAAAAACGGGTCAGGAGAGTTGAAAAAGAAGTGCGCACCATCAACACCCAATATCTCAGCCCGGCTTTCCTGCGCCAGTTCAGCCGACAGCTTTACCTCGCCAAAACATCCTTCGTCATCGGAACCGGCTTCCAATTCAGGGTCAATGAGCGTTTTCACTCCCTCGAGATCTCATACATCGACATCGAGCGGGACACCCGGCAGCTGCAGGTTCTCGCGGCACAGCTCGAGGGAAGCTACCTTTCGGACATTCCCCTCGAAGAGCTCGGGACCCTCGACGCCCTTTTTTCAAACATCGAAAGCTTTTGTCAAAGCCACCAGAGGATCACCGAACAGAACGAAACACAGGCCTTGCAGCTTCCTGCCCGGCAACGTCGCTGGTTCAGCCGGGCCGAAGAGCTGAAAGAGAATCTGCGCGCAAACTTTCTGAAAAACATCTTCAAGCCGGACGAGGTCTACACAAACCTGGATCTCCTTCACCAATACGCACCTCATCTGCTCGCTTTCGTTCTGCCGGAGCTGACCGCCCTCGAAAAAGCGGATCTGTCTGGTCATCTTTACCTGAAGTCGCCGATACTCCACTACATCATCGCCACCACCAAAAAACTTCAGGCCCTCTTTACACACCAGAAAGAGGCGTTCCATGACGTGTCCGTTCTGCACAAGCTCGCCAAAAAAGAGTTCGGACCGATGGCCACCGGCATTATCGGGACGAGCGAACCCCAGATCGAAGAACTGGAAAGAACGGTGGACCGTATCGGAGGCAATCGCCCTGTATTCAGGGCCCTCGTCAAGGCGTTCATCATGCAGGACATCGGGCGGATCCCCGAGCTGCGGGAGAAATACCATGGTCTGATCAATCCTGGGGATCTGGGGGACGCCGGCGCCTGCATCCTCTCCCATGAACCTCTGGATCAGCGTTATGGAATGGACACGGAGGAATTGAACGCCCTCATTTTCCTGGTAAGGCACCACAGCCTGCTGCACCACATCCTGCGGGGGGAGTTTTCCTTCCTGGCTATCCAGCATGTCCTCCAAGCCGGCGACCCGCTTATTTTCGATGCCTTTTTCGTGCTTTCCTTCATCATGCTCTCAGCCATCCGGGAAGATCTCCTTCTTGAAGACCTCGCTGACTGGATGTTCCGCACGCGAACCCTCTGCCATGAAATCCTGGACGGGAAAACCACTCTGTCCCAGGCTGTCGAGGAGCGTTTCGCTCTGCGCGGCGGGATCTTTTTCGCCCTCGAAGAGTATCAGCAGACCGGGCTGACGGAGGAAACAACCCCTTGGGATTATCTCGAATCGACCCGATGGGAAAAACTGCCGAAAACGAAACGCGTCTCCGCCGGCAAGATGATTTTCTCGGTCGAACGTATCCTGCGCCTGCGCGGCATCCGGTATGTGGAATTCATCGATATAGCCAATCTGGTCCTGAAAACACCTCTGGAGTATATTTACAAACGGCACAAATTCACCAGCATCGGTTACGCGACCTTCGAAAGAGAGGCCTTCGAAGCCCTGAGAATCTACAACACGCTCCAGACGCTCCCCGAATCGCTCCGCCATTTTCTGCTCAATCACCTCGTCGACGACGAAATCCGCATCTTCTGGTATGAACGCGTAAGCAACTTTTTGAGTTATGACAACCAGATCAAGCTCCTTGCACTGGTGCTCCTGGTCGCCAAACGCGCATTCGCCCAGAAAAAGCCGCTCTTCCTGAATTTTTATCCTGTCAGCCGGACAATCGACAAACGATACGAAGCCTTGAACGATTACCTCCACAGCATTACGATCGAAAAGATCTGGAACGACAGGCAGGAACTGGAACGGCTGCTGACCAGCAAGACCGACCTCATTTTGAGGAAGCAGGAGTTCCCCAATACCCTCTCCGTCGACTTCAGAGACCAGCTCGATATCGAAGAAAAGATCGTTTACATGCAAAGTATCGACAAAATAGATCAACTCAAAGACTACTTCCACTACAGCCTCAGATCGCTGAGGAGATATCCCTTTCAAACGGACGATTATGAGTTGAAGCTCGAAAGGTCTTATGAAAAGCGATTGACAGAAATCACGGACATGCTGGTGCATCAGGCGGACAGGCAAATGACCTTATGCCACGACTTTGGTGAAATGCACGCGATATTCCGTGATCTTGCAGACCGCTCGTGGGAAATCGGCCTTCTCGAAGAGCAGAAGCAACGGCTGAACGACTTCTATGAATTGAGGAAGGACAATCTGAGACGGGAAAAATTGACAGAGATCGAGAACATCCTCCTGACGATTCACAACCCTGAAGATCTGGTGGACTATTGGAATAGCATCAAATCATTCTTGAAAAAAAACAGGGACTTCATCGGCAAAGAATTCGAGTACCTGATCGCCCGTAAGTTCGATCAGGCACTCGAAAGCATACCCTCGCCCAACGAACCCTGAAACCTCCGATTCGTTATCTGGTCTCCATACGGAAATGATTTTGCGGTAGAACTCAGTTTCCATCCGGAAATGGTCTTTTTGGCCAATCTGTGCGTCAATCTGCACGTTTGCTTGTGCGGCGACCTGCAGGTCGCCTCGGCGAAAACGCTTGATTTCCTTGATATTATCCAAAAATCCTCATTTCCGGATTGGAAGCTATCTGGCACAGGTCTTTCCAGAATCTTCGGCGACCCGGCATCGACTCCCGAAAAATCGGCCACGGCTGCAGATCAGCGAAGTCCGTCGCGGAACGCGGTGATCTGCCGGGCCAACTCGACCTCGTCATTGGCCGCAGTCGAGATGTAGCCGATCCGCCCCGGGTCCGCGCCAATGGCCTTCAGGAGGACCTTGACGCTTTCCACCAGGTTCTTGGCAACGACCGTACCCGTCCCCGATCGACAGTTCCCATTGTGGCAAGCCAGAACCAGGACTCCATCCACCAGTCCGGGACGGGCGAGCAGCCGCAGGAGAGAGGTGGTCCGAATCGTCCCGGCACACTGGACCTCCACCCAAGCCAGCCCCTTTCTGATCTCCGCATCCGCTGGCGCAGCATTCAGCACCCGGCCGGCGGATTTCGTGCAGGCGATGGCGACGATCCGTTTCGAACCCTCCACATCAAGGGGTTTGAGGCTACTCAACGTCTTGAAAAAGGTTTCCTTCTCGTAGCCGACAAGTTCCAGCGCCTCGCCCGGGCAGGCGGCGGCACAAAGTCCGCAACGTTGGCAGGCAAGCGGCAGGAAATTCGGCCGGTCGGTAAAATGAATCGCGCCGTGGGGGCAGACCCGGAAACACGTCAAACAGAATGCGCAGAAATCCCGGTTGTATAGGATGGTGTCCGGATGGTCCTCCTCTTCGATCCAGCGGTAAAGCTCACGGATCTCGACCGTGGCAGCCGTGACGCCTTGTTCTGTATCCCATTGCGTCGACGGGGCGGCGCTCGAACCGACTGAAAGAACGCCCCGGCGGTTGGTCAGGCATGGCCGCCGCAGGACATTGTCGGCCTGCAGGAACCCTTGCTTGTCGCGCTCGATGCGCAGCACCCCCGCAAGACGCTCCAGCTCCGGAGAAGGGGCCTCGTCTTCGGCTGCGACCAGCATATCCGCCTCCAGAACCACGTCTTCGTCCAGAACCGTATCCCTGAAACGAATCCTGACCGCATCGTCTCCCGTCTCCACCTGAACGGCATCCGGCTTGACAACGAGCCCTCCGCCGTCCCTCAAACGACCATACAGGATTTCGAGACCGATCGAAGCAACCTTCACCTGGGAAGTCAAGACATAAACCGTGGCGTTGCACTCTTCCTGAACCCTGACGGCAAACCGCAGAAGCCGCTCGTGCGATGCCGCCGTCGACAACCCATCCAAACGGTCCAGGACAATCACCCTTCGAAGGGACGGATGCCCCTGTCGACCGAACAGCACGTCTTCGGCCTCGGTCATGGCCCGGATACGTTCACCGAAGGCCGCGCCGGCAGGCAGCACTCCCGGCTGACGGTTTGCATCCAGGGCCAGGATGATGGCCCCCGCGCGCCGCTCGAACCGCTTGCCCCCGGCCTTCAACCAGACGGCAAAATCCCCGACCTGCCCGATGACATCCGTCACCTGCGCCCCCAAAATCCATTCGACCCCGGACGGCATATCGGCCCGCTCCGCGTCGTCAGGCGCGGCAACCATGACAGGGATTCCATCCTGTGCGAGGGAACGGCTCATTTCCCATGCGGTCGGTCCGCCTCCTATAACCAAGACTGTCTTATCGTATTCTCCCAACTTCATTTCCGACCCTCCAGAAAACCCGCCACGTCCCTCACCGCAGCCCGCGCATGGGCGATGCTGTCGACGATACTCATGGGGCCTGCAGCACTACCGGCGACGAATACGCCGCTGTCAGGATCCGACCGCAGAAATCCTTCAGCCCCCACCGGTGCGTTCAACCATTCGCAGAAGCGATCCTGATCCGGAGAGGGCGCCATGCCCACGGACAGCACCAGCAAGTCGAACGACAGCTCTTCGACGGCATCCCCCGTTTCGACCAGGACTCCCACCCTATCCCCTTCGAGGCTGAAGTAATCGCCCGGGATCTCCCGAACAAAGCGGATCTCCCCGCCCAACCCGGGCCAGACGTCGGGGAAATCCTTCCCATAGGTCTGGATATCCATATAAAAACAGGTCAGGTCCGTCTCGGGCAGACGGTTCTTGATCTGCCTGGCCATCCGCAGCGCGTAGCCGCAGCAGACCTGGGAACAGT
The DNA here is from genome assembly GCF_000422285.1 of Desulfatiglans anilini DSM 4660. Taxonomy (NCBI): domain Bacteria; kingdom Pseudomonadati; phylum Thermodesulfobacteriota; class Desulfobacteria; order Desulfatiglandales; family Desulfatiglandaceae; genus Desulfatiglans; species Desulfatiglans anilini. The sequence continues at coordinate 54,121 of NZ_AULM01000017.1, read as the reverse complement.
AGGGATGTCCCAGCCTGGCGTTCCGGCTTCCCACGCACTGCACAAAGGCCATCTGCCGCGGAACCGCCCCGTCGCTCGGCCGAAGCACCCTGCCGGTAACCTTGAGCATCGCCTCGAGCTCATGCCCGGTCATGATGTTCGGAACACGCCCATATCCCAGGTTGGTCCGGGAGCGGGGATCGAAGGGGGTGAAACCGTGGCACAAAACGACAGCCCTGAAAGGCTGCTCGACCAAACCATCCGGGGTTTCCAGAGCAGCGAGGTGCCCGCTTCCCGACGGCGTGATCCTCTCGATCGCGGCGTTCACCAGCGTCTTGATCCGGGCCTCCGACGCATGCTCCTTCAAGGCCAGGTCGACCAGGCATGCGCCGCACCTCTGACACTCCCCTTCGACCGCCTTGCAGACATAGGCGGCTGCATGCCCCCCCAACCGATCTTCCTTTTCGATCAGCCAGGGGCGCCAGCCCTCCTTTGCCAGCCCCAGCGCCACGGTGAGCCCGGCGATCCCTCCACCAATCACCAAAACATCTTCACTCGTCCTGTCCAAGGATCTCCCCCGTCAGCTGCTTCGTCTTGACCACATTCATATTGAGCCCCAATTCCTTGCGGTCCACCCCCATGGCAAGGCCCATGATCTGAGGAAGGAAAAGGACCGGGATCTGGTATCGCGTCTCAAATTTGTTCTCGATGCTCTTCTGGTTGTCGTCGTACATGACACTGCAAAAGGGACAAACAACGCACAGGGTCTTCGCCCCGGCTGCTTTGACATGATCGAGTTTTCCTTTTGCCATGCCAAGGGCCGTATCTTCATCAGCCACGAGGACCGCGCCGCCGCAGCAGTCCTTCTCACCCGCATAGGCCACCGGCCGCGCACCGATCGCCTCCAGGATCCGTTCGATCGATTTCGGGGCCTCGGGATCATCCCAGCCGGGATAGATCTCCGAAGGCTTGAGGTAATGGCACCCATAATGAATCGCCACTGGAAGACCTTTCAGGTCCACGGTGATACTCTCTCTGATCCGGTCGAGCCCCACGTCTTCAATGAGCACCCGGGCAAAATGCCTGACTCGCGCCGTCCCGCTGCAACTGCGGCCGATCCCTGCCAGATGCCGGTTGGCCTCTGCGAGATGCCCCGCGTCGTGAGCCAGGCGGTGCGCTTCCTCCGACAACATCGAGGTGCAGGCGCTGCAGAGGGTGCAGATGTCCATCCCTGCGGCCTCCGCCAGTGCCAAATTTCGGGCCGCAAGCAAACCCGCCGCCGCTTGGTCCGTCGCCTTCATCGGAAATCCGCAACACCCGAAATCCGCAATATCGACGATCTCCAATCCAAGCCGCTTCGCAACCGCTCGCGCCGACATCTCATAATTGCGGGAGCGGGCGGGTATGGTGCAGCCCAGGAAGAATGCATATCGGTTCATTTTTCCCTCGTTTCCAGCAGACGGGCCACTTCCTCGATCTCGGACGGCAGAGGTGGAAGCCCGGCCTTTTCACGTTTCTTATGGTCAAAATCATCCAGAGGATACAGTCGGCCATGACGTCGAATCAAATCGGCCTGCATCGCCACACCCGAGGGAGAAAACCCCTCTCTTACGGCGATGTTGCGCACAGCCGTCATCAGGTCGGTAATTTTCACACCCTGCGGACACCGCTCCTGACAGGTGTAACAGCTCGAACAAAGCCAGATGAAATCACTCGCCAGAACCCTGTCCTTCAAGCCTAAGAGGATCATGCGAATGATCTTGCGTGGATTGTAGGCGCTGTTCACCCGCCGCACCGGGCATCCGGCGCTGCAGGTGCCGCAGGCATAGCAGGATCGAATAGCCTCGCCGCCGGGCTCCGCGGCAACCATTTCTGCAAAATCGTCAAACACCTCATCCGGGTTGATCTGGGACACGTGAACCTCCTGTCTGCTCTCCAACGGACTGAATTCAACCTGGTTTCCATCCGGAAATGGTCTTTTTGGCCAATCTCGGCGTCAATCTGCCCGTTTGCTTGTGCGGCGACCTGCAGGTCGCCTCCGCACAGGCACCTGATTTCCTCGATACCGCCCAAACCGGGACCCCCTGCGAAGCGGTGGGACTGCTCACCGAAAGGGTGTGAAGACACCGGCTCCCCGCAGGGGGCGGGCTTGCTCACACGGCTACACAACCGGCGAGTGCAAGAGTCCTTGCATCTACAAGGCCAAATTTTTATTATATCCATGAATTTTGGTGCCACAAGCAAAAAGCGGTATACATTCCGGAGGACCGTGAGCAGGAAACCATCCATTCTCGGCGCCCGGATGGACGATCAAGGTCGCCCGGAAAGGGTTTTTACCCTCTCGGGAACCTGGGCCGTGCCTGGCCATGATGTGTGGCCGTTGGTCAAACGCCCTGAAGGGATACGTTCATGAAGAAATTCCATCTACTCATCATTTCCGGTCTATCAGGCTCCGGCAAGAGCACGGCGATCCACGCCCTGGAGGATGCGGGCTTTTTCTGCGTGGACAACATGCCCGTCCTCCTTCTGCCAAGGTTCCTGGAATTGCGCTCCGGCAGTGGCTCTGAAATACAGAAACTCGCTTTCGGGATGGACTTGCGTGAAGAGGATTTCCTCCAGCATTACCAGGATGTATTCGCTTCCTTGAGGCAAGAGGGCTACCGGCTGCACATCCTTTTTCTGGAGGCCGCCGAGGAGGTCCTCATCCAGCGCTACAGCCAGACGCGGCGTCAGCACCCCATCGGCCACCGCAAAGGATTGAGAGAGAGCATCCGCTTCGAGCGTAAACAGCTGGAAGGTCTCAAACAGATCGCCGACCAGGTGATCGACACGTCGGCCATGACCGTTCATCAGTTGAAGGAATGGATCCTGAACCACACCTCCCGCCACATTCGGTCAGGAAGCATGCGGATCAACGTGCTGTCCTTCGGCTTCAAGTACGGCGTCCCGGCCGAGGCCGACATCGTGCTTGACGTGCGCTTCATCCCCAACCCCTATTTCATCCCCGAACTTCAGCCCCTCAGCGGAACAGACCCCCCGGTGCAGCAGTTCGTTCTCAAGTGGCCGGAGACCATCGCCTTCCTCGACCGCGTGTTCGGACTCCTGGACTTTCTCCTCCCGCATTATCAGAAAGAGGGAAAGGCCTACCTGACCCTGGCCTTCGGCTGCACCGGCGGCCGGCACCGTTCCGTGACCGCGGCCGAAAAGGTTTTCGATCATTTGCAGGACCCCGGCCGTGAGATCATCCTGACACACCGGGACCTGAACCTCGTCTCGAAGGAACGGGAAACTCAGAACCAAAAGGCGTAAGCCTGTCCCGAGGAGGCGTCATGCAAGCATCCATCGATCACCCTGTCGCAATCCTGGAGCGCAAGGGCGTCCGAATCCCGTGCCCATCCACCGTCGAGATAGGGCCCGAGGTCCGCCTCGACCGCATATCCGGCGAAGGGGTCACTTTCCATGCCGGGTGCCGCATCTTCGGCTCCAAGACGCTCATCCTACCCCGGGTCGAGCTCGGCTACGAAGCCCCCGCCACGGTCAAAGACTGCCAAGTGGGTGCCGACGTCCAGCTGAAAGGAGGCTATTTCGAGGGCTCCTGCTTTCTCTCAGGCGCCTCCGCCGGGTCGGGGGCCCAGATACGATCCGGGTGCCTGCTGGAGGAGAAGTCCCGCGCGGCCCATTGCGTGGGCCTGAAGCAGACGATCCTCTTGCCTTTCGTCACGCTGGGCAGCCTGATCAATTTCTGCGACTGCCTCATGGCCGGCGGCACGGACGAAAAGAACCACAGCGAGATTGGAAGCAGCTATATCCACTTCAACTACACCCCGAACCAGGACAAAGCCACCGCCTCCCTGATCGGCGATGTGCCCCGCGGCGTGATGTTGAATCAGCCGCCGATCTTCCTCGGCGGGCAGGGCGGGATGGTCGGCCCCATGACGGTCGCCTACGGCACGGTAGCCGCCGCCGGAAATATCCTTCGAAAGGACGTGCTGGAAGAAAATACGTTGATCCTCGGGCAGAAACCGGTCCCAAGGCACATCGCGCACCATCCCGGGCTTTACTCCCAGCTTAAGCGGATCGTCCATCTGAACCTGGTATACCTCGGAAACCTTGCCGCCCTCCGGCAGTGGTACCAGGTCGTCCGCTCGCGGTTCATCGCCATCGGATCTATGGATTCCACCCTTCACGACGCCGCCGTCGAAACCATCACGCTTGCCATCGGGGAACGGATCAAGCGCCTCGGCGAGGTCGCGCAGAGGCTCCCCCGGTCCATGGACCTGATCGAGAAGGCCGGCGGCGGGAAAGCACCGCCGAAGGCGTGGCATCAGCAGCGCGAGTTCCATGAACGGTGGTCAGAGATTTCGGGGACTTTCGATCAGACCCTCCAGTATGCGGGAAGCCCTGCTCTGCTGGATGCCTTCCTGAACGGACTCGAAAAAACCGCCGGTCCACGCGGCAGGGATTACCTGGACACCATCCGCGGACTCGACCAGGCCTCGAGCGGTCAGGGGAGCCTGTGGCTTCAGGATATCGTCGATCACCCTGTCGAGGCCGCCATGCAGATGCTCCCCGTCACCTTCGGTAAAGAGGTTTCATCATGAAAAGATGGTTCGGCACGGACGGAATCCGCGGCATCGCCAACGAGCATCCCGTCACCGTCGACATGGGCGTTCATCTCGGCCGCACCCTGATCTCCATCTGCCGGAAGCACGGTCAGCCTCCGGCCATCGTGATCGGCCGCGACACCCGGCAATCCGGGGACATGCTCGAACAGGCCCTCGCGGCCGGAATCCTTTCTGCGGGGGGAGACGCGTATGCAACCGGGGTTCTGCCGACACCCGGCATCGCCTACTTCGCACGGCGCCTGAAAGCGGGTTTCGGCGTCGTCATCTCCGCCTCCCACAACCCCTATTCTTACAATGGCTTCAAGATCTTCTCATCCGAGGGGCTCAAACTCTCCGATCCCGAGGAGGCCGAAATCGAGGAGTTGCTGGCGGGCCCGCCGCAGCAGTCGTCAAAGGAAACTGCGGCGCCCGGCCGGTATCGCCGAGTCCCGCGCGCCCAGAACCGCTACGGGCGTTTTCTTGAATCCTCTCTCGCCGGGGGCCCCCGCCTGCAGCATCTGTCGGTTGTCATCGACTGCGCCAACGGAGCGGCCTCCTCCGTGGCGCCGGCCCTCTTCAAACGGATTACGGGCCGGGTTCATGTCCTCTTTGACGCTCCCGACGGCACCAATATCAATCAGGGATGCGGATCCCAGCATCCCGAGGCGCTCTGCAGGGCCGTCATCGAACGCGGAGCCGATGCGGGGCTTGCCTTCGACGGAGATGCCGACCGGCTGATCGCCGTGGACGAAAACGGCCTCGTCCTGAGCGGGGATCAAACCCTGGCGGTTTGCGCGGAGATGCTTCAGAGGCAGGGCATGTTGGCAGGCAACGCCGTGGTCAGCACCATCATGAGCAACTGCGGACTGCGACCGGCCCTGGAAGCGATGGGCATCCGGCACATCACCACCTCCGTCGGGGACCGGCATGTCCTGGCCGCCATGATCGCCGAAGGGGCGGTTCTGGGGGGCGAAGACTCCGGACACATGATCTTCCTCGACCACCACTCGACCGGCGACGGCATCCTTTCAGGTCTGCAGGTGCTCAAGGCCATGACCTTGCTTGGAGCTCCCCTGTCTTTGCTGGCCAAGCGGATGCGCATCTTCCCTCAGATCCTCCTGAACATTCCCGTCAAACAAAAGCCGGATCTGAAATCGGTGGCGCCCCTGCAGGACGTGGTGGCTGAAGTGGAAAGAACGCTCAACGGAAAAGGACGAGTGCTCGTGCGCTACTCGGGGACGGAACCTCTGTGCCGGGTGATGGTGGAGGGCGAGGACGAAAAGTCGGTCGAGGACTACGCCCACCGCATCGCACAGATCGTACAGGCGTTGCTCGGCTGACCCCTCATTCGAATTCTTCCGACTCTTCAGCAGGATAAAAACTCGACAGGTTTTCAAGGCGAATCGCGTCCGGATCCCCGGTCAGGAGCATCTCCTCCGCCTGCCGCCGAAAAATACGGGCGGAACGCTCCATGTCCAGGAGTTTTTCCAGCACACCCTCCGATCGCAGCAGGGCCTTCACCGTCTGGAAAAGACCCTCGTCGCCATAGAGAAACGCGCCTTCGTGCAGGATCTTGCAGGCCACCATCCGCTTGAAGTCGTCAAAATGCATCTGCTCCCGGACCCTGCTGAGATCCTTGACAACGTAGTCTATTTCTTCGCGCAGGTGGGGCGTCATCAGGAGCCGGGATTTCTCCTCGAAGATCGCCGCATCGATCCGGCGGCAAACCTCGGCCGGACAGCCGTCTTCCACGATCACGACCAGGTCCATGTCCGATCCCTGCACCAGCCTTCCGGTGCTGCGCTCGGGGCGGGGAACATCGTGGGCCATGTTGTAAACGATGTCACCGGCGATGATGAAACAATACCGCCAGCCTGACTGATACTCCGACTCCAGCCACATCCCCAGACCGGAAACGATGCGATACACCAGATCGACCTTGGCGCGGCTCACCTCCTCGATATGCCGGCGCACCTGCTCCGCACGCTCTTCCACCGCCTCCGGCGCGGACCGAAGCCCGATCACCGAGTAGGTCAGGAATTCCCGCCAGATCGACGGGGAAAGACGCACCAGCCTTTCCAAGCGCCGGTCGAGCCTCAGGTAATGCGTCCCCACGCTCCGCACCAGCAGGCGGCCGGACCTTTTGCAGGTCTGCCAGAGAACGATGCCGTCCACCTCGAGGGCATCATACAGATCGGTGCCCGTAAGCGGACCCCTCTCTTCGATCAGACGAATGATTCGCTCTTCCATGATCCCATCATCCCGGGAGCGCGTCTCGCCGATCGACACCGAAACCACTGGACAGCATATCTTCGAAGGCTGCGTCGAGCGCTTTTTTGATCGCCAGGGCCTTTTCAAGACCCATGCGTTTTCCACCCCCCGAGAGGCGGACAAAATCGAGGAAATGACGGTCGAGCGGCAGGCGATGCGTAAAAGGACCAGTTTCATCCGCCGGATCCAAAGCCGTGCGGACTCGATCCGCGGCAAAACGGGTGAAGCCCTCGAATCGGGCAGAGAAGTCCGTCCGCTTCAGGGGGGCCGTCCCGGCATGATCCATCGCCCGCTTGAGAAAGTAGCCATGGGCCTTCGGCTGAAGTGCGGTGCGGAAAAACGGCAGCCGCTCGCACAGTTCCCTCGAAGACGCGATCTCCTCCGTCACTCCGCGGGCAACCGCCTCCAGGACCTCGGCGCCCCAGTCAAGTAGGGTGAAGAGAGGGTTCGTTCTGCGGCTCGAATACGCGAAGCTGTCGAGGTCCCTGGTCAATCTCAGCCAGAAACGCTGCGAGCCGGGCGACAGCCGTTCGAATTCAACGGCTTGGGGGCATTTTTCACGGCGGCACTTATCCCCGTAATCGACGCGGTAGCGCATATCCACGCCGTTGTTCGTTGCCGGGTGGAGCAGGCATCCAACCAGCCGGCATTCCCGGTCCAAGTACCCAAGGGCCCAGCAGCTGAAGCCCGTAATCGGGGAGGCATCTTTGCCGAGGCGGTCGAAGGAGCGCGTGTTCTCCCGCAGCATGCGCTGGATCATAGTTCGATAGTCGATATGCTCATAGCCCGCAGGTCGTATTGGGGGGCAGCAGGCGAAGCAACTCTTCGCCCCGTCCGGATAACACAGGGTGGTCCCGCCGCCGGCGACCGGCGCCAAAGGATCGCTTGTCATCTTTTACCTGACCAGCCCCGGAAAGGGGGCCGGGCGATCGATCTTGTCTCCGACCTTTGTTCCACAGAACTGGCATCGATATTCATACTTGTCGCCCTCCGGCAAGACCAGGAGCAGAAACTGCCTCACAGGAACGGCCCGCCGGCAGTTCGGGCAGTAAAGCTCCGTCGCCTCCAGCTGATCGAAGTGAGCCTGGGGTTGATGGTTTCTTTTTGCCGGGGCTTGAGAAAAGACAAACTGACGTCTATTCATCTTTAAAACCTTTTGAAAAATGTCGACGAATCATGCTAATTTAGTTTCCATTCGGGAATGATTTCCCGGTAGAACCCAGTTTCCAATCCGGAAATGAGGTTTTTTGCCAATATCAAAAAAAACCAAGCGCTTGCGCGGAGGCGACCTGCAGGTCGCCGCACAAGCAAACGGGCAGATTGACGCCCAGATGAGACAAAAAGACCATTTCCGGATGAAAGCATCCTAACAAGTGTCCACCCGGAAATAAAGCTTTGAAAACGGAATAGCTTCCCAGCCGGAAATGACGGTTTTTGTCCAAGATCCAGGAAATCCAGCAGTTGCGCGGAGGCGACCTGCAGGCCGCCGCACAAGCAGGCGCGCAGATTGACCCAGAGATTGGACAAAAAGACCATTTCCAGACGGAATCTAAGAAGCACCATCCCTGAAAGCAAGTCTCCAAGGGCTGACACCTTCAGTTCAACCGGGAGGAAAATCTATGAAAGTCAAACACATCGACCACATTGGCATCGCAGTCAAGGAAATCGCATCAGCCGGCAAGTTTTACACCGATGTGCTCGGGCTGAAAATCAAGGATATCGAGACTGTCGCAGACCAGAAGGTCAAAGTCGCCTTCCTCCCCATCACAGACAGTGAAGTGGAACTGCTCGAATCCACCGAGCCCGACGGCCCCGTGGCCCGGTACATCGATTCCCGCGGTGAGGGAATCCAGCATATCGCCTTTTGTGTCGAAAACATCGAAGAGGCTCTGGAAGAGTTGAAGTCCAAAGGCGTGCGCCTGATCGACCAGACGCCGCGGCGAGGAGCGGGAGGCGCTAAAATCGCCTTTATTCATCCTAAGGAGACCAATGGGGTGTTGATTGAAATATGCGAACGTGACTGAGTTTCCACCGGTCTTAGGGGGCTTTGCCGGGCTTTTCAGAACGGTGCTCCACTAGAAGCGATATGTGACCAGCCCGTGGGTCGTGTCATAAGGGGAGATGCTGATCTGGACGCGATCGCCCGCCATGACCCTGATGCGGTTTTTCTTCATGCGCCCTGAAAGAACACCGCGGATGGTCAACTGGTTTTCGCATTGGATTTCCATAGCCCCTCCGCCCAGGATTCTGGTCACCTGACCCTCCAGCTTGATGAGTTCATCTTTGCTCAAAATCGTCTCCCTGTCATTGTGGTGTTATGAAGCGTTACCCTTCAAAAATACCAGGTTTTCTACATCTGTCAACCGGAGGCCCCCCATTCGGACCCGCCCGGTTCCGCGGAGCAGCCCTGACGAACCGCTCGGACTGAGGCGCACCAGCCGCAGAGATCCTGTAAAAGCAATTCATTATGACCATTGAAGCAAAAACACCCCCGTTACCAACCGCCCCGAAAATCGCCGACGTTGCCGGAGTCATTCTGGCAGGTGGGAAAAGTCTTCGCTATGGAACGAACAAGGCGTTTGTGGAGTTGGAAGGCATTCCCCTGATCGAGCGTGTTTTTAACGTCATGGACACCGTTTTCGAAGAAGTCATTCTGATCACCAATACACCGAACCTCTACGGCTACCTCGACCGCCCCATGTTCGAAGACATCTACAAAGGGAAAGGTCCCATGGGTGGTCTACTTACGGCGCTCAGTGCCCTCTTTCCGAAACCCGGATTCATAGTGGCCTGCGATATGCCCACGCTCAATGCCGAATTGATCCGTCACATGGCTGCGGCCGCAGAGGGGTTCGACATCGTCGTCCCGATGATCGGACATCGTTTCGAAGCCCTTCATGCCCTCTACGGGCCTGCCTGCCTTGCCCCTGTCAAGCAATTGGTTTTTCAAAACACGCTGCAGATCATACGGTTATTCGAACACGTCTCCGTCCGATATGTGAAGGAAGATGAATTGCGGCGTTTCGATCCGCAGCTGGCCTCATTTTTCAACATCAACAGCCCGTTGGAGGTAGAACGCCTCATGAGAACAAAAGGGCGGCAAACCCTGTGAGGCGTTTTCAACCCGACACACCGGTCCATCCGAGCGGACACGCCTTCCAGATCTGAAGATGCCTGTCTTTCAGAAAGCGCCGGACTCCGTCAAAAAAGCGCTTCCGGCCCGACGCAGGAGGACTCCGGGTCTCGGGAGGTTGTCAACTGTCGGCCCTATGAAGATAGTGTGCGAACTGCCTCAGACAAAGAGGTGAGAACCGATCATACACCGTCATCATCTCGAGCCCCGGCACCAGCGCCCGATAAACCGGGATCCCGAGGTCCTCACGGGTCAGATCCACGTAGATGGGAGCGAGCCTGTTCGCTTCGAGCAGACCTTCGACCCTCCCCAAATCGGCTTCCGCGTCTCCCGAGGCGTAACAGGGGATATCCCGCATCCGCCGGACCGGCAGGGTGGGAGGCGGCGGCACGGCACCGAACCAGTAAGGATAAGGGTATGGGATTTCCGTCAAGGCTGAGAGGAGGGCGCGACGGCCGTCGAGGTGAGCGGCACTCCCTTTCAGGATGACGCCCCCCGGCCCCACGATGAAGGCCTGGTAGCAGGGAATGCCAAACTCCGAAGTCATATCCCGGAACTGGATAACGATGCCTTTCAGCGCCAGGCTGTCGAGAATTTCGGCGCCTTCGGCGCCTTCCATGTCCATCAGAAAGCAGCGCTCCTCCGTGAACGGCACCACCTTTTCGGCATCGCGCTCGATGACTTCGAGCAGCGCACTCAGCTTGGCCGCCGCGGGCGACCGCCCGGCCCCGAAACCCGTGGATGAAAGTCCGCTGGTCAGGTCCGGCTCGTCCAGATTGGCGAATAGAAAAGCCAGCTGCGCCGGCAGATAGACAGCCTCGCTCCGGCCGCCGATTACCCTCTCGCCATCCACCCAATAGAGGGGATCGCCTGCGTAAGGGACCTCCAGGGTCAACGCCGCAGGATCGAGTACGGGAACGCCGCCAGCCTCGAGCTCCTCATAAGTACCCTTCAACAGGGCATGTTCGCACCTGTACCCGGGGCATCTCCCATCCTCGACAGCGGCAAAGGCGGAAAAGCGCTCTACAATCTCCATCAAACAGGAGATCCGGGCCTGATGGATGTTGAACCCCCGGCCGTAACTGATCTGGTTCACCTCCAGTTCGAACCGGTTCCGCCCGGCCGCCACCCCGATGGTGGTCCGCCAGGGCCGCTCCACCGCGTATGGGCTCACAGTGGCCTCGGTCCTCGACTCCCACCCCTGGAGCACCCCCAGGCCCTCCAGGGCACGGGTCAAGGCCCTGCACGTCTCCTTCAGAGCCCCCCCGCCCTTCGGCGCCTCGTCGACCCTGCAGCAGGCCTGCCGTTCGTCCAGACGAACCACGGATCCCCTCCAGAGAGCCAGCGCAGGGAGATCGAAAGGAATCTCGTGCTCCGCGCAATCCGGATCAGGCAGCGGTTCATGCCGCATCATGTTCCGGGCGAAACAGCGCAGCCAGTAAAGGTGGCCCTGGGCGAAGCCCAGCTGCGACCACTCCAGATCGATCAGGGGCGAAGCCGCCCGCAAGACCGCCCGGTCGATTCCGCCGAGCAGGGGCGGCAGCTCTCCAAGCCGGTCCTTCGCGACCAGCCGCTCCGCGGCAAGGACCAGGCGCACGGGATCACCGGGCGAATCGCTGCCGCTCAAGAGGGAGCGCGCCTCATCCTCTTCCATCCTGCCGACAACCCCGAGCAGATGCCTGTGCATGAAAGAATCATAGGGGTGATCGCGAAGATAGGCCAACCCGTCCGGCAGGGTCCATTCGTTCTCCGGCACGCAAGCAAACCAGCCGACGCCCTGCCCGGCTCCGATCCGGTCGAGCCGGTACCTGACCCTTTCTCTCTGCGAAGACATCCCTCTCACATGGCTTTGCATGCAGAAACCGCTCTTGTCCGGCTGCTTCGTCCGCGTCAGCCCTCAGACCTGCGCAACAGGCCGGACCGATGGGCAACCCCGCGAACCTTCGTGGGGCATCGACCCTGTCATGCGCCATCGATGCCCGGAAGAGTGCCCGGCCTCAGCCGAAAACGCCGGCCATCGGCCGATTCCCGCAGCCAATCAGATTTTTTCATAAACCCGCCGCACACGGTCCTGCAGATACACTTGATTGAACGAACCGCCGGAAGCGGCCTCTTCGAACCACTTTCTCCCCGTCGCCTGGCACAGATCGCAGGCGTCCCGCGGGATGTGGACGCCGAGGATGTGGCGGCCGGTGGTGGCGCTCGAATCGATCGACAAAGCCCCCGCGCAATGGGAGCACGCGCGGATTCTCTCGCGCTGCTTTTCGTAGATCATGTCGGTGTCGTAGAAAATGTTGCGGTTCCGTTCGACGATCTCCCCCTCGGTGAAAGCGGTCTTGTTCAATCCGCCCTCGAGAAAAAGGGTCTTGATCTCGTCGACCACACGATGGATGTGCATGGTGATATCCGGAGGCTGAGGCCGATAGTCCCGATCGTAATTCGGCTCTTTGACGCAGGAGGTGTCCAGGCCCGCCATCGCCATGATGATCCCCAGATTCACATACGGCAGAGCATCCTCGACGGCATATCCCCCTTCGAGCACGGCCAGATCGGGCCTCAGACGGGCATTCAGCTGGGCGTAGCCCCGCGCCGAAAAATTCATGTTGGTGATGGGGTCGTTGAAATGATTGTCCTGGCCGGCGGAATTGATCACCAGCTCGGGCTCGAACCGCTCCAGGAGCGGCATCACCAGCTCCTCGAGCGTATAAAGGAAACCTTCCTCACCGGTCTTCGGGGGGAGCGGGATGTTGACGGTGGCCCCCTGTGCATTGGGCCCGCCGGCCTCGTGGGGGAAACCCGAACCGGGATAAAGGGTCCTCCCGTCCTGATGGATCGAGATGAACAAGGTGTCCGGGTCGTGCCAGTAGATATCCTGGGTGCCGTCGCCGTGGTGGCAATCCGTGTCGACGATGGCCACCTTGCGGATTCCATAACGGTCCCGCAGATATTCGATCATGATCGCTTCGATGTTGATATTGCAAAACCCCCGGTTGCCGTGAACAACCCGCATGGCATGATGCCCGGGCGGCCTCACCAGAGCGAAGGCGCTTTCCACCTCTCCTCTGAGCACGGCATCCGCCGCCACCAGACACCCGCCGGCGGATATGAGGTGGCTCTCGGTGGTCACGGCCTCCTCGTCGGGGACGCAGAAATGCACCCGCTGAATGTCTGCCGTCGTGGCCGGCCTGACCCGGTACTCGATGATGCCGTCCACATCCAGCAGCCCTTCCTCCATAACCTGATCCTGGGTATAGAGCAGGCGCTCTTCTCTTTCAGGATGCGTCGGGCTGATGGCCCAGTCAAAGGCCGGAAAAAAGACCAGCCCGATCTTGCGTGAAGCTTTCAGCATATCATCCGCCTCGCTTCCATTGGGGGATCAATCCCGGGACGATGCACAGCTTCAGCCGGATGATCTGGCCGGTGCGGGAGAAACCCCTGATCATGTTGAAGACCTGTTTTTCAGCGATGGTCACGGGCGCCGCCCCGGCGGCGGCCCCGATCTGCTCCGCCCTCGCGGCCAGGACGTCCGTGGCCCTGTCGATGGCCTGATCGACGTTGAAACGATAAGGGATGCTTTCCATGATCTGCGCCTCAGGAATGACGAGCGTACCCCGCTGCGTGTCGGCGTGCAGATTGATCTCGGAGGTGACTCGTGCAACCGCGGCCCCGATGGCGTTCGCGACGCCGGAGTGAGGAGGCAGACGGTAAGGCAGTTGCAGAGCGGCGCTCACGTAATCGGCCAATTGTGCCGCCGGCCCGCCGATGATGACGATCGATTCGGGTTCGATCCGGCTCTCCTGCAGCACTTCATAGATCGTATAAACGGGCCGTTCGTTGATCGCGAAGATGAAGGCCCGGGCGGCCTCCGCGATGGTCTTGGCCATCCGCTCGAGCACCTGCTCGGCCGCCGTCAGGGGATCCAACCCCCCCAATCGTGCCCCGAGGGACTCCATGGCCGCACGGGCGCGTTCGCGACTCCCCACGTCCAAAAGCCCCAGGGTGACCATCGCATCGGTCGGCGTCGGCGCCGGCCCGCCCAAAGCCATCGGCGGCCCCTGTCTGACAGGGCCGACCTTCAATGCCCCGTTCTTCTGGAGCTGGACCTCGCTGTCGCCGCCTACACCTATGGACCGGGTGTAGAGAGACCGGATCAGCGTACGAAACAACCCGATCTGAATTCCCACCGGGGCCAGAAGCGGAATGCCGTTCAATACTACGGCCATGTCCGTCGTCGTCCCCCCGATGTCCAATACGAGAGAGACGCCGCAGCATCCGTCGACGGCCAGGGCCCCCATGACGCTGGCGGCCGGACCGGATTGCGCCGTCCTGGCAGGAAAACCGAGGCTCTGCTCCAGGGCGACGGTGCCCCCATCCGGCTTCAGGAGATAACGGGGTGCTTTGAACCCCTTTTCCTCCAGAATCTCTGTGAGGCATCCGGCAAAACGCCTGTGCATCCCGGTCAGGGCGGCATTGAGATAGGTGGTGGTGATCCGGCGGGGGAAATTCAGCACACCCGAAACCGAGTGCCCCAGCGCGACATCTGCAAAGCGGCCGCCGACCCACTGGGCCATCTGGAGTTCGTGCGCCGGATTGCGCACGGAAAACTTACTGACGATCCCGATGTTGCGGACGCCCTCACGGCTGATCTCGTCCGCCGTGGATTCGACCTCTTCCTTTCTCAAAGGCAGGGTTTCGAACCCCTGATGATCCAGGGCGCCTTGCACAACGTGGTAAGAAGGACCGATGGAAAACCACTCCGGATTCATTCCCGGACCGGCCGAGACAATCATACCCGTAGGCTCGAGAAGATCCTGGATAATCGCGTTGGTGGCCATCGTGGTCGAAAAGACCATCCGTTCGATCCCGGCGGGTTCCACCCCATCGAGCGTCTTGTCGAGGGACTCCCTGAGGGTTTGCAGCAAATCGTCGCTCGTCGGCGTTTTGGTCTCCAGCAGAACGCCGGATTCATCGATCAGGACGGCATCGGTCTGGGTGCCGCCAACGTCCAATCCTAGAATCATGCTATCCCTACCCAATCGTTCGAATTATCGTCTGGTCGCGTTATCTGGCCCCAAGCGCGCTCCGACAGCCGAACTTGCGTCAAGAGCCGTTTCGCCCTCCCCAAAAGGATATGACCCGCCAACCGAAAAGCACGCTAACGATAGCTGAAATGCTCAGAAAATCAAAGCATATTCCTACTTCTTCCAGATCGTGTGAGGATGCCCTTCCACCTCAAGCGCTTCTTGCATCCACCGCTGATTCAATGTATATTTTGTTTATATTTACAACGATTTTGAGCCCGGTGGATCTCAGGTTCACTCTGGTCGATTTCGAGTCTTTTTACTACCATCCCTGGCTGAGGGGCACCTATCGAAATAAAACAGCGGCTCAGATACGGGTAGAGCGTCCCTGTTCTTCCCTCGCTGCGGCCTGATCAGACGAAAATGCGTCCAGAAAACCCCTGCGCGATTCACCGGCGCATCCGGCAGGCTGTTTCATAAACCATTCCGCAGCTCGGAGCCGAACACGGAAAGCAGGCCATCTTCAGCGGAGCGACCGGTAAGCGCCCGGCAGGCTCCCCGGCCTCTTCGGCGTCCAAGCTGTCCATCATCGGGCAAAAGGGCAAAGCAGAATGCACCAGACACGCAACTTCAGCATCATTGCGCACATCGACCACGGAAAATCGACGCTTGCGGACCGGATGATTCAAATGACGGGCCTGGTCGAGGATCGCAAATTCAGAGATCAAATCCTCGACAACATGGATATCGAAAGGGAGAGGGGAATCACCATCAAGAGCCAGGCAGTCACCCTGCCCTATGTCGACGCGAAGGGAGGGTCCTTCCACCTCAACCTGATCGACACCCCCGGACACGTGGATTTTTCGTATGAGGTCTCGCGCGCGCTGGTCTCATGCGAGGGGGTGCTGCTCCTTGTCGACGCTTCCCAGGGTGTCGAGGCACAGACCCTGGCCAATCTCTATGCCGCGATGGAGCATGATCTGGTGATCATTCCCGTCATCAACAAGATAGACCTTCCCTCGGCCGACATAGAACGCGTCAAGGAACAGATCGAAATGGACCTCGGCCTCGATTCGGATATGGCCCTTCTCTGCTCCGCCAAGGAAGGGGTCGGCATCCAGGAGGTCATGGAAGCCATCACCCGGCTGGTCCCCCCCCCGAAGGGCGACCCTTCGAAGCCCCTGACCGCGCTCGTTTTCGATGCCAACTACGATCCTTTCCGGGGGACGATCGTCAGCTGCCGCATCTTCGATGGCGAGCTGAAGGCGGGCGACGTCATCCGGCTCATGTCCAACGGCAACACCTACAAGGTGGAAGAAGTCGGCCTTTTTCAACTGACCCGTGTCCCCCAGAAGAAGCTCTCTGCGGGGGATGTAGGATATATCTTCGCCGGGATCAAGACGGTCCAGGACACCCGGGTGGGGGACACCATCACGCTCGACACGGCGCCCGCCCCCAGGCCGCTGCCAGGGTTCAAGGTGGTCAAACCGGTCGTCTTTTCATCGGTCTATCCCATGAGTTCCGAGGATTACGAAGACCTGACCGCAGCGCTCGAAAAATACCAGCTCAACGACGCCGCCCTCGTGTATCAGAAGGATTCCTCCGCCGCCCTGGGCCTCGGGTTCCGCTGCGGATTCCTTGGGCTCCTGCACCTCGAGATCTTTCAGGAACGGCTCGAGCGCGAATTCGGCCAATCCGTCATCATGACCGTGCCGAGCGTCCGTTATCGATTCGTCCTCACGAACGGAGAGACCATCGAGGTGGACAATCCGCTCTATTACCCGGAACCGGCCACCATCGAGGAGGCCCTCGAACCTTACATCCGCACGAGCATCCTGATCCCCGAACGCTACATGGGGGCCGTCATGGATTTGTGCCTGGAGCGGCGCGGGGTCAACAGCAAGTTCAATTACCCGAGTCAGGGGCGGATCGAAATCCAGTTCGACATGCCCCTGGCCGAGGTCCTTTACGACTTCTACGACCGGCTGAAAACCGTCACGCAGGGATATGGCTCCTTCGATTACGAATTCCTGGATTATCGGGCCAACGACCTCGTCAAGGTCGATATTCTCGTCAACGGCGAAAAGGTGGATGCGCTTTCCCAGATCGTTCACCGGGACCGGGCCAGGACCCGGGCGCTGCAGGCCTGTGAACGTCTGAAGGAAGAGATCCCGCGCCACCTTTTTAAAATCCCGATCCAGGGGGCCATCGGAGGCACCATCATCGCCCGGTCGACCATCTCTCCGTTCCGCAAGGACGTAACCGCCAAATGCTACGGCGGCGACATCACCCGCAAACGGAAACTCCTCGAAAAGCAGAAGAAGGGCAAAAAGCGGATGAAGACCATCGGATCCGTGTCCATCCCCCAGAGCGCCTTCGTGGCCGTTTTCCGCTCGGAGAGCAAATAGGGGCGTCGGCTTGGAAAAACCCGGGCTTTACGTCCACGTCCCCTTCTGCCGCGAAAAGTGCCCCTATTGCGGGTTCTTTTCGGTGGCGCATCTTTCCCCTCTGGCGCGATGGATGGCGGCCCTGCCCCGGGAGGCCGGCTTCTTCCGCGGAGCATTCGATGCCTTCGACAGTCTCTACATGGGCGGCGGGACCCCGTCGATCCTCGGGATAGAGGAGATCGGGGCCCTTTCAGCCGAGCTCCGCCGGCGTTTCACCATCACCGGAGACGCCGAGATCACGCTGGAAGCCAACCCGCAGGACCTGACGCCCGAAAAGGCGCGCGGTCTGCGCGCCCTCGGCTTCAACCGCCTCATCCTGGGGGTTCAGTCGCTCGATGACGACGTGCTCCGCTTCCTCGGAAGAACGCACAACGCCTCCGAGGCCCGCGCGGCCCTGGACCATGCGCGCGAGGCCGGGTTCCCCGTGGTCGGCGTCGACCTCATGTACGCCCTGGGGGTCCCGGAACTCGACCGGAGATGGGAAAGGACGCTGCGCAGCGTCCTCGAATACGAACCCGAGCACCTTTCCTGTTACACCCTCACCATAGAGCCCCGCACCGAGTTCGAGGCACGCACCCGAAAGGGCACGATCTCCCGGATTCCTGAATCCGGGGCGCGCCGTCTCTTCCTCGAAACGACCGCCTTTCTCCAATCACACGGCTACCACCATTACGAGGTCTCCAATTTCGCCCGGGGGCCGGTGTTCGAGGCCCGCCACAACCGGAAATACTGGCGCCGCACGCCGTATCTCGGACTTGGCCCGGCGGCCCACTCCTCTCTCGGCAACAAGCGGTGGTGGAACCCCCCATCGATCAGACGCTACTGTACGGCAATCGAAGGCGGGAGGAGCCCTGCGGAGGGAGGGGAAACGTTGACGGAGGAACAGATTGCGCTCGAGAAGGCGGCCCTCGGGCTGCGGATGCGCGAGGGCTTCCGCCTCGATCCGGACATGTCCCGCCGGATACCGGCGGACCGTCTCCTGCGCCTCGAGGACGAAGGGCTGATCGAAGTGCGCGGCGCCCGGGTCCGGCCGACCCTCGAAGGGATGCTCGTTGCGGACCATCTGCCGCTCGAGCTCTTCCCCTAGCAGCGGGTTTAAAAACCCGCTTTTCACCGGCTGAGGGAAATCAGCGGAATGCAACCTCCAGGGGCCCCCGGAATGAGAAACAGCCTCAGGACCACTGAGCGGCGGGTACGTTCTACTCGCTGCTTCCTTTCAGGAACCGTCTGATCGGACGCAGCAACGCCTGCACCTTGGCGTATCCCATATCCACGGTGAGGATGATCTTACGCCGGTCCCGCGTCAGAAAACGGGCCGGCGGCATGTCGTCCGGACAGATGACCATGGCGCGCGGCGGGTTCTGGAGCGCCAGGCTCTTCAAGAAGGACGTCTCCTCCCGATAGACCATGGCGGCATCCCACAGGCGCTCCATCATCCAGTCGTACCGCTGAAAGTAGCGCCAGAATCTGGAGACAGAAAACCCTGCGGCCTGATCGCGGCATCGATCTGCACGTTCAGCCGAACGAGCATCTCAGGGTCGCCCTGCCGCAACCACCCCGTTGCGCCGGCAGTGACAGGGCAGCCTCGTGACCCGTGCTGAAACACATCCTTTGACGAGATCCTTCGATCCGGTCACCGCGATCGACGGGCTCCGGCACCGTTCTCCGAGAAGGCAGGAATCGAGTGAAAACCCGGGGGAAGACCCGTCGCTTCGGGAACGGGTGGAATTTCCCTCCAAAAGGGCTTTCGGGATCAGTGGAAATTATGGATGATAGAGGACAGGTGGTCCAACATCACTTCACGGTTCCGTCGGCACAGGAGGTCATCATGCAAAGAACCCGCCCAGCCCGCCTCTTCTGGTCCATGCTTTTGCTCGCCGTCTTTCCTGTGACGGCGGCGGCGGCGGAAGCCCCGGTCGAGACCGAGCGCCTGCGCAACGAGATGGTCGAAACACAGATCATCCGCCGCGGCATCACCGAACCCCGCGTCATCGAGGCGATGAGGAAGGTCCCGCGCCACCTCTTCGTACCTGAATCCCGGCGCAGCGCAGCATACGCCGACCGGCCCCTGCCGATAGGCCTGGGGCAGACGATTTCTCAACCTTTCATCGTCGCTTTTATGGCGGCTGCGCTCGAACTGAAACCGGACGACAAGGTGCTGGAGATCGGCACCGGGTCCGGTTATGCCGCCGCCGTCCTCGCAGAGATCGCCGGCAGCGTCTACACCATCGAAATCCTGGAGCCCCTCGCCGAACAGGCCCGCTCGCTTCTCGCCGAGCTGGGGTATGACCGGGTGCATGTCAAAACCGGAGACGGTTACCTCGGCTGGCCTGAGGAGGCGCCCTTCGATGCCATGGTCGTGAGCTGCGCCCCGGAAATGATCCCCGAGGCCCTTCAAGAGCAGTTGGCCGAGGGGGGGCGGATCATCATCCCGGTGGGCGCGGCCGGCGGCGTGCAGAAGCTGGTGAAAGGGATCAAACATCAGGGGCGGCTCAGCATCATAGAGACGATGGACGTCCGCTTCGTCCCCATGATCCATGCACCGGCGGCCCCATCCGCTGCACCCTCAATGGGCGAATAAGTTTCCCTGCAGATCGGCTTCTTCCTCTTTGCCTGTTTCATCGAGCTTGCCGGCCAGGCCGGCCTCGCCCTTGAGGAAGTAACGCTCGAACATCCGATTGAACTCGGTCCAGGCCCCCTCCTGCCGATCCCGCTCCATAAAGCGGTGCAGGCCGTTCATCTTGGCATCCAGATCATCGACAAGGTGCAGGGCGAACCCTTCGAGAAATTTCGGGCGTTTGGGAGAGCCGAATTCGAACTGCCCGTGGTGGCTCAGAATCAAATGCCTGAGCCGCAGCGCCAGATCCTGCGGGAAGTGCTTCAGCTCGCCGATCTTTTTGTCCAGGATGGCCATCCCCAGAACCACATGCCCGAGCAGCCGCCCCTCGTCGGTGTAATCGATCAGCAGGTCGTAGCTGAGTTCCCGGACCTTGCCGATGTCATGCAGGAATGCACCGGTCAGCAGCAAATCCCTGTTCAGATAAGGGTAATGCTCCGCCACCGCGCGCGCCAAACGGCAGACAGAAAGGGTGTGCTCCAGGAGGCCGCCGAGATAGTTGTGGTGCATGTTCTTGGCGGCGGGCGCTTCCTTGAATGCATCGATCAACGGCTTGTCGGCAAAGACCCGGTCGATGAGACTCGACAGGTGCCGGTCCCTGACCGATCTCAGAACATCCCTTAAACCCGTCATCATTTCGGGCCGCGGATAGGGCGCGGATTCGACGAAAAGCGACCGGTCGAAAGGTTCCTGCGGCACGTTCAGGCGGCTTATCCTGAGCTGGAGGCGCGTCCGGTACGAGGACGCATCCCCCTCCACCTCGATGACATCCCCCTTTTGAAACAGGGCCGACAACGGCTCGGCCTGGTCCCAGACCTTGGCCTCGATCTCGCCGGTCCTGTCCGCCAGGATGAGGCTCAGAAACGGTTCGCCCTTGCGCGTGGTGCCAAGCGATTTTTCCCTCACCAGGTACAGCCCGGTGATCCGCTCGTTTTCGCCCAGATCCTTCAACCATGTGTGCGGTGCAGGAACCCGGCTCAGGTCTGCCTCCATGCGGAGCCGCCTCCTCCTGTTACGTTCAGTCTGTCTTTCAATCGTCAAAATGCCCGGACGGCCCCTTGTCTCCGGAAAGGCGCTTGGCCCCCTCCCGGATCTTCGCCTCGGTCCACTCCGCCGGGTCTTCGATCCGCCGCCCTTTGGGGCCCAGGTCATAGGAGCCGGCATCCAGAATGGCTTCGATGCCAAGCGGCGCCGTGTCCTCCGCATTGAAAACGTTGGTCAGGAGATCGTAAACGAAATCCTCCACCCCTCTTGCCATGCGCTCACGGATCTCGGCCGGCTGGCTCAGGAGCTTGTTTTCAAACGGCAGGTTCAGCTTCTTATAGTCCCCCGCTTTCAGCCCCTTGGATTCGGCATAGGCCACCATCTCCGCCCATTGCGAGTCGAGCATCCCGCGGTCCGGCTCCTTGATGAAGCGTCCCGCTTCGTCCAACTGGGCGTTGCCGTACGGATTGACCTTGACCCCCCAGGTAAGCATCTGCAAGGCCGTCGCGACATTGGCCTTTGTCGTCCTCGTCTCCTGGGCGATCCGCCTCAGACGCTCGGAGCTGTTGCCCGACGTCCCGTGCTGGGCGCCCGAGACCTTGTATTTTGTGAGCGCGGCGTGGATGTCAGCCGTCAGGGGCACCTGGATCCCCGCATCACTCTCCTCGATGCCATGGGTGGTGCCGTTGTTCAGGGCGATCCAGTCGGGGAAAATACCGTGTGCATTGAGGCCCCGGATCAGAAAAAGGGCCTCGTCGACCGTCGACAACCCGGCCTTTCCCTTGATCTCACCGACCTCCGTCTCGTGCCCGGCCCAACCGGGCACATACTGGCTGAGTTCGATGCTCGCCAGGAGGTTCTCGTCGTCGGGCAGATGGGAGGCATCGATGGCAATGGACGTCATGCCCGCATCGAAAAGAGACGGGATTTCGGTACGGGCGGTCTCGATGTCCTTTTCTCCCTTGATTCCGTAATGATCGGCGTGAACAGCCACCGGCACCGTAATCCCCAGCTCATTGCACACCGCATCCACCTGCCGTGCGATGTTCCAATAGTTGACGGCGCAGTAAGCGCCCGTACCGCCTTCGGACTTGGCGATTTCGATGATGATGGCGGCGTTGGCCCGCTGGGCGGCCCGCAGGGCGCCCCGGATCACGAAGTGATTCCGCCCGTTGGCCGCTATCGTCATGGCCTTGCCTTTGGCAAGCATGGCCCGGTCGACGACTTTTCCACTGACAAGCAGCGCCCTCGAGTGCGGAAACAGCTTGACCACATTGGGGGGACGACCGACCGCCAGCGCTTTTTCAAAATTTGACGATCCCTTTCCCTGCGCAGATGTCATGATAGGATCCTCCTGTCATAAGTGGTTTCCATCTGGAAATAGTCTTTTTGGCCAATCTCGGGGTCAATGTGTACGTTTGCTTGTGTGGCAGCCGCCAGGCAGCCTCCGCGCAAACGCTTGATTTCTTTGATATCGGCATACCGGGACCCGCCGCGAAGCGGTGGGACTGAGCACGCGAAGCGTGTAAAGAAACCGGGACCCGCCCCGAACGGGTGGGACCGCGCACGCAAAGCGTGTAAAGAAAACACCCTCATTTCCCGACTGGAAACCGGGTTGCACCGGAACATCATTTTGGAACGACAACGTGGGATTGAAACGGTTTTATCGACCGCCAACCCCCGACCATCCGGCGTTCACCTTCGAACAAGGCCTGAAGAGCATTTCGCTGCCGGGCGCGCTAGGCAAAACCACCCGGTTCGTCTGGAGCGAAACACCTTGTCCTGAAGCGGGATCTGAGGCGAAAGCCCATGTAGAGCATAGGGAATACAGGCAAGAATTGTCAAGCGGACGTTTGTGGAGCCCAGACATGTCCCGTTGCCGACTGGGACACTTTCTGATACAGTTGATTTGATCCGGAACAGGGCTGGCTCTTCACACGCTTCGCGTGCCCGGTCCGACCCCTGGAGGGCGGGCCCCGTTGCGGCCGGCCTCGGGGTCAGCCTTTCAGGCCGCCCACAGGATGAACTCCACGCCGCCTCGGAAAAGGCATTCGAGTTTGCCGGCATCGACCCAAACCATCCTTTCCGGATTGGCAGCCGGGCCGCAGCAGGTATATTTTTCTGCGTGCAGGGAGGACCGGAGGCATTGGTCACGGTCCCCGGCTTCGGTATTCCGAGACTGCTTGACAGCGTGTTGAAAAATCCGTTTTGCGCAGGCTGTTGAAAAAAACGGCCGGATGCAATGCATGCGAAATCCCGTGGCAGTGCGGCCGACCTATAAGTGCGCCCCACTGACACGGGGTGAGCGTAACGTAGCAGGCAGATCTTTTTCAACCGCTTGTTCAAGGAAAAGTTCGAAGATGGGAGGGATCAGCGCCAACATGGAAAAACCAAACAGAGACGACAACCCGCGCGAGGGATTGACGACACCGCCGCCCTGCCTGATTTACGTCGATCGGGAGGGGAAATGGTACCACAAGGGCGCGGAGATCATCCGGATCGACATGATCCGAATGTTCTGCGAAAATATGACGCTGGACGAAAAAGGCCGCTACATCATCACCTGGAATGGAAAGCCGTGCCTTCTGGATGTGGAAGATACGGCCTATGTCGTCCGCTCCGTTACCTGGTCATCTCAGCAAGAAGCAGAATCGGGGAAATTCCTGCTCGATTTGAATGACGGAAGCAAAGAACTCCTCAAACCGGAAACACTGCGTATAAAAGAGGGCAACATCCCCTACTGCCAAATCAAGGACGGCGCCTTTCCGGCGCGCTTCAACAGGCAGGCCTACTACCAGCTCGCCCAACACATCGTCGAAATCGACGGGCATTTTTACCTGCCGGCCGACGGCCGGCGCTATCCTCTGTAAAGAGACGGATTTTCCGATACCCAACATGGGGACCCGTCCCACATCAGCCAGGAAAACCATTCAAGGCCGGAAATTTTCCGAAAAAGGCCGTTTCAACCCTGTCGTACAAAGGCTCCAGCCCGTACCTCGAAACCTATCGGTTTTCCACCGGGGAAACAATCTCTATCTTGGCATGTTTTCTCAAATCGTCCAGCCAACCTTCAAAGGCCTGGCGATGCTTGATCTCGATGACCAAATCGTGTAAATGGCTCTTGTCCTTTTCAAACAACTCCATGTCTACGGGTTCCGTTCCCTCCCAGCGCATCACATACGCACCGCGCTCATTGGTGAAAACCTCTTGAGGATAGGGGTTCTCATGGGTCAAGCGAAATGCGGCATCGTTGAAAGCCTGGTTGTGCCCTAACCCGATGACGCTGCCTCTGCGTGTGAAGGCCGGAGGCGTCTCAACGGCGACATTTTCTTTGCTCACCATGACATCCCATGATTCCCCACCACGCAAGGCCTTGAGGAAAGACTCGGCGCGCTTCTTTGCCTCATCGAGGAGAACCTCCGCCCGGTAGTCCGCTTTCACCTGATCCTCGACTTCGCCGAAATCGGGTAGACGGGGTTCTTGCCGTTCCACCACCTGGAACAGATAATATTTGCCCCCTATTTCGACAATTTCGCTGGTTTCGAACTTTTGCAAAGCGAAAAGCGTACTGAGATCCCGCTTGGGATCTGGGCCAAGTTCAGGCAGACCGGTTTTTGAATCAAAAAAATCGGACTCTTTGGCCGATAAGTCGTTTTCGACTGCGAATTCGGTCAAAGGAGTTTCATAGGGCAATCGGTCCATCAATGAGAGGGCCTGGTCTTTTGCCATCTCGGAAGCGGTTTTCTTGACCAGGATCTCCTCGATCTTCTCTCTCACCTCATCCAGGGGCTGGAGACCCCCCGCCCGGCGCTCCTCTACTTTGACGATCTGGTATCCGGAAGGCGTTCGAACAGGCTCGCTGATCTCCCCGGCCTTTAAACCGAAGATCATGTCTTTGACAACCGCCAAATCCACGGGAACCGTTTCCTTGGAAAAAAAGCCGAGCTCGCCCCCCTTGCTTCGGGTCTCGCTTTCCGAATACGTAGCAGCCAGTTCGGCGAAACCCACCCCGTCCAGCGCTTGCGCATGGACCTTCGCGGCCACATCGGCCACAGCCTTTTCCTGCGCTTCCGATGCACCCTCAGGAACCTTGAAAAGGATATGCCGCGCCCGGACCTCCTCAGGCTTGGTATACAATTTGGCGTTGTTCTCGTAATATTGAACCACGTCGGCCTCGTTGACAGTCACCTGCTCCTTCAAGTCATCGGGATTGAACTCGAGATAACTGACCTTCATTTTTTCCGGTATTTTGTACCTAGGCCGATTTTGTTCGAAATACTCCTTAATCGCTTTTTCATTCAACTCTACATCAGCGTTTTCATTCGGGCTGAAAAGGGCGTATTGGATCTTCACCTTTTCGTTATCAAACCGAAAATGCTCCAGCAGCTCTTTTTCACTCACTTCCGTGAAGGCAAAAATAAACTGTTTGAGCTTCTCCTGAAGCAGATCCTGCCTAAGCGCCGCCTCGAAATCCTCCGGCGCCATCCGATTGTGATTGAGGAGCAGTCGGTAGCGGTTCAAATCAAAGCGGCCATCCACCTGAAAGGCGGGATACGACATGATGGTCTTCTGTGCCTCCTCTTTCGTTACGCTGAAACCAAGGCGTTCCGCTTCCTGAGCCAACAGCTTTTGTTGAATCAGGAATTCCAGCGCGCGGGTTTTGAGTTGCAGCGCCTCGACCATGCCCTCGTTCCAGAAATCCTTATACTGTGAACGCATCCGCTCGACGAAGTCCGCATAGGCCCTTTCGTACTCCAGCCCGCTGATCAATTCACCGTTGACATAAGCAACCTTGACACCTTCTCTTGAGGTAAAGGAGTACCCGAAATAAAAGACAAAGACCAAGGCGATAATGGTTATCAAGAATTTGATCAGCCACGACTTGGCATGCTTCCTCATAAGACTCAGCAGCATCCGGTGAACCCTCCTGGAACCTGAAATATCGCTTCCATCCGGAAATGATCATCCACGACGACCAGATTTCCAATCCGCCGACAAGGCATTCGCCCAGGCCAAGAACATCGAGAACCTGTAGGGAAACGACCTGGCGGCCGCGATAACAAATGTGCCGATCGACGACGCCGGCATTGGCAAAAAAACACGTTTTCCGGATGGATCTGATTCTTTTCCATCCGGAAGTGACTTCACCCCGTTCAAACCGGTTTCTTTTCCGCGTCGGCAAAACGGAAATTCGTTTGATAACACGATCTTTTTTGGATGTCCATGACTATTTGGAGCCTTCGTGACCCTCCGCCGGCGTCCCCGGTCCGGCGATCATGCCCCGGCCCCGCCGGCGTCAGCGCATCAAGGGGCAGCTTCGGGAACAGCCTCCACCCGTTCGAACATATCCCGGAGGTTCTTCGATAGATACCACCTTCCATTCGCGAAGGCCCCGTAGTCCGCTCCCGCCATGGCCGAAGCGAACCGGGTCGAGTTGGCGTAAAACAGCCATTGTTCCACCCACATCTTTTCGATCGACTCGTTGAAGGGGCTGTCACCCTTGTCCAACCCTTTGGCCAGCCCCTTTTTCCAAGCCGACAGGAGAACGTTGGTAGCCGCGAGGGTCATGGCATCCGTCGTCTTCAGGCTTTCTTCCAAGCGATTGAAATGACCGGTGACCCAACCGCTCGAATGGCAGCCGAGGCAGGTCTTCTGCATCTTCGCGAGCCGCAGGCCCTGTTCCTGCTTCGATATCAGGAAGGCCGCCGCCGGCTCTCCCGTGAGCTCCGTCGGCAGCGGCAGCCCGGCGGCATTGCGTATGGTGGTTGTGTCCGCGCTGATGGGATGCGGGTGGGAATAGATGAGGCCGAAGATCCGATGCGGCAGCCGATCGTTCATGCGGTGCGTCCGCTCGGCCAGCACCTCGCCTTCCGGACCGGTCAGCAGGCTGACGTGACAGGTGGCACAGGTGGGCCCTGTCAGGTCTTTGCCGACGGTCCAGGGCACGGCTTCAAAGTCCCAATCCCCCTGTTTCGCCGCATAGATCCCCCCGTGCTTGCTGACCTGATAAACTGCATAGGCGGGCACATCCGGGCCTTTGTGGCACTCCGCGCAGGTGTGGGGTTTCCGGGCCATGGCTATGGAAAACTGATGGCGGGTGTGGCATGCACTGCACGCGCCCTTCGTTCCATCCGGGTTGATCCGGCCGACACCCTGATTGGGCCAGCCCGAAAGAACCGGCACCTCCACGTCCCCGAAATCCGAAGCGACGGTCCGTTTGCCCGCCACGGTCACTTTGGTTCCGTGGCAGAAAAGGCAGGAATCGGCATGAGTCTCTGCGGAAGGTGGGTTCATCTTCATGCCGTCCCCCTCGATCACGGAGACAGCGTTGATGTTGTCCATCAAATCCCGGTACACCGGGTTTTCGACCAGGTTTCCATAAGCATGCGCCATCAGATTCCCGCCATACTGCTCCACCTCCTTCGCGTGGCAGACGGCGCAGTCTCCAGGGGTTACAACGGTATGCACCTTGTAACCGTTGTGATCGAAGGCGTCCGGATGCGCATCCGATCGCATCGTGTGGCACTCCGCGCAACCGACCGAAACACCGGCCAGGGTTTCCGGGATATCTCCGGAGGAAACCCGCCTCTCGATCACCGTTTTGACAACCGCCGAAGCGGGGGTCGTCCCCCCATGCCTGCTTTTATGCCATTCGGCGACAATTCCCGGGTGCAGATGCTTGTGGCACTCGAGACACGCCTGCGTGTCGCCGCTCGGGCCGGCTTCGGCCGCCGCCCCTCCGGCAAGCAGGATGACCATGGCCGCTGCTGTCAGGATCGGGTGCATTTTCACCTCCCTTTTCTCTTGCCGCAGGACCGGTTCCGGAGGGCTGCCGTCCGGAAACACCCGGGCCACATGAATCGTCCGTTTTCTTCTCCCCGCATCATGCTGCAGGGGCTTCGATAAAAGACGCCGGCCCGCCTGCCACCGCTCAGGGTTCGCCGGCCCCCGGTCCAACACTCACCACGACGCAGCCTTCGGGCCTGAAGACGGCTTGGACCGCCCTTTGGATGTCAACGGTTGCAACCGCCCCGATGGCCTCGATGAAGCGGTCCTGGTGATCATAGCCGAGCCCGTAAAGCTCGTCCAGCGACATCTGCATCGCCTGGCTGCCGTTGGTCTCGCGCCCGATCGCTATTTGTCCGAGCAGATATCTTTTGGATGCGGCCAGCTCCTCCTCAGAGACCCCTGCATCCCGCAGCTTAGCCAGTTCGTTGAAGATCATTTCTTTGGCCGTTACGGTCTTGGCCGGATCACAAGCCAGATAAACCGCAAACAGGCCGGTCTCGAGACCCGGCCGCCTGAATGCCGTCACCGAATAAGCAAGGCTCTCCTTATCGCGAAGTTCACGAAAAAGCCTCCCCCCCATCCCGGAAAGAATGCCGTCGACAAGGGCCATGGGCGCGTTGGCAGGATCCTTCATCGAAACCCCCAGGTATCCAACCGCGAGGTGCGTCTGCGACCCGGGCCTTTCGAGGTGCGCCCGGCGAGGTTCCAGAAGCGCCGGTTCGCCCGACACTTCGGGCAGGCCATCCGGCGCGGCGGTGAAGGACGAGAAGAGCGTCTCCAAGAAACTGAACAGATCCTCGGCGTACACGTCCCCGACCACCGCAATGACCAATCCGGACGGGAACGCCATGCGCTTGTACCAATCCAGGAGGTGCTCCCGCCCGATGCCGGCGACGCTCTCAGCGGTCCCCGTCTCCGGTTTCCCATAGGGGTGATGCCGATAGAGGGTCGCCTGCAGCAGATCGAAGAGCTGAGCCGTCGGACGGTCCTCTTTGGCGCGAACCGCCGCCAGCATGTCCTCCCGCACCTTTTCGATCTCCTCCCCCGGAAAGACCGGCTGGAGAAGGCACTCCGAGAACAGCAGCATGGCGGGATAAAGCTCTTTGCTGAGAAACCGGCCGCTCAAGCCGAAACTGTTCCGGCCGGAAAAGCCTTCGAGCTGTCCGGCCCATCCGTCCAGGGTGGACGCGATCTCCTTCATGGTCCGGTTCCTGGTCCCGCGGGTCAACATACGGGCGGTGAACTTGGACAGCCCGGCTTTATCCGGCGGTTCGAGCCGCGACCCGCCCATGAACACACCGGTGGCGGAAAATAGGGGCAGATCGTGATTCTCCTTGACGATCACCCGCATGCCGTTCGGAAAAACCCTCATGGAAACCGGGTTCGAAACCGCTTCGCCTTTTTCGGCGGCCTCCCGGTCCAAAGCGGGCTCGAAGAAGGCCGCGATCTCGTCGGTGCCGACCTCAAAGGGCGCCTCCGAGGGCAGCAGGATCCCTATCGACAGATTTTGCGGACGGAGATACCGGGCGGCGACCCGTTGGACCTCCGCCGGACCGACCGCCCGCAGGTCGGACAGATAGGTCTCCACTCTCCGGTACCCGCCTCCCAGCATCTCGAAAAACCCCAAGGTCCGGGCCTGTCCGGAAACACTTTCCATCGCGAAGAGAAAATCCGCCTCCACCTGGTTGATTGCCCGCTGCAACTCCGGCGGGTCCACCGGTTCCTTCCCGAGCAGCGCGGCCTCCTCCCCGATGATCCCCAGAACCTTGCCGAGATGCTCCGAACTCAACTCGGAACTGATGAAAAAGAGACCGGGATCCTTCAAGGAATAGGCCCCGGCGGAAATGGAGTTCACCAGACGCTCGTCGATGCGCAACTGCGAGTGAAGCCTCGAGGTCTTCCCGTCGCCCAGGATCGCCCCCAGCAGATCCAGCGCGGGGATATCCTGATGCAGAAGGGGAGGGATGTGCCAGGCCATCTCCATGTAGACCTGTCCGACCTTTTCCTGCATCAAGAGCGTCCTGGTTTTCTCTTGAGGCGGCTCTGCAAGCCGCAGGGCTTTCTTTGCTCCCCGTCTCTCAGGGAAGCGGTTCGTCTGCGACCGGATCCTATCGAGGATCGCTTGCCCATCGAAAGCTCCGACCACGACCAGAAGCATGTTTTCGGGCGTGTACCATTTATCCATATATCCCAGGATGCCTGTACGGTCGAAGCTGCGGATGGAGTCCATGGTGCCGATCACCGGGCGCCCGTAAGGATGCTTTTCGTAACAGAGAGCCATCATCTCGCGACCGAGCCGCCTTTCCGGGATGTCTTCCATGCGCCGGTACTCTTCGAGAACCACCTCCTTTTCCCGGGCGATTTCCTCCTCGTCGAAAAGGGAGAACTGCACCGCATCCAGCAGGACGTCTAAGGCCGTGGCGGTTTCGGGAGCCGGTATCTCCGCAAAATAGACCGTCCGGTCCAGGCTGGTATAGGCATTGATGCTGCCGCCTGCAGCCTCGATGGTGCGGGCGATCTCCCCGGCGGGCCGGCTGGGCGTCCCTTTGAAGATCATGTGCTCGATAAAATGAGTGATTCCGGCCTCGGCCTCCGTCTCGTCAGCGCTGCCTGCATCGACCCAGACCTGGACGGAGGAAACCGCAGCGTCCTGAACTTCCTTCAGAAGCACGGTCAAACCGTTTTCGAGCCGGACGCGCTTGACGCCATCGACCACCGAGGCGGCCTGCAAAGCGGCAGAACCCGCCAGCAGGATCACCATGGCCAGAACACACGTACCTAGTCTTTGCAAAGCTCTCAAAATGCCCTTCCTTTCCCTCGCCGACACACCCCCTCCTCGATGTCCGCACTCTTCGAGTATCTCCGGGAGGTTATCGGATAGGATCAAAAATGGTCCTTCAAATCTTATATATTGCGTTTGTTTTCTATTGACACACAATATATAGTTAGTACTATAGAGCCCTCGGCATCGAACCGCATCACGATTGCAGCCGGCTTGAACGCATCGGCACAGATGTGCTGGAAGCGGGTTCAAGCCGGGTCGATTGTATCTGATCCTTACCCCGAACGTAAAGACCCCGGCTGGATCAGTGGACGGTAAAGATGCCTCTCCGGTTCGGGACGGCTATCCATCACAAACAGATCATCTATCAGGATTTGAGGCGGAGGAAGGCCTTTGGCTGAGCCTCTTGTTTCTTCCAGGTATTTTATCTGAGCATTCCAACAAAGACCATCAGGAAGGGGGCACAACCAATGGGGGAGAAGGGAAAATTCCTGGTAACAGAGGACGGCAGCCTGGATTTGGCCGCCTACAGACTGGATGATCATCGTTTCTCGGATCTGCTCGTCAAGGCGAATCCCATCGACGCGACCCGCGCCCTGGCCGTCAGCCGCTTTTTGCGTGAGGAACTGATCAAGATGGAGATCCAGACCATCACCATCCCCATGGTCGAGAAGATGATCGAAGCCAAATTGATCGAATTCGGCCTCGCCAAACCCTCCCCCGTCCACATCGACAAATCCCTTTTCGTAAAGGATTCCATCAGCCTCTCCCAAAACGCCCGCACCGTGCTCGAAAGGCGCTACCTGAGAAAGGACGAAGAGGGCAAACTCCTCGAAACCCCCGAGGAGATGTTCCGGAGGGTGGCCCACCACATCGCGCTTGCCGAAGAACGATACGGCGACGGCGCCAAGGTGGCCGAGATGGAGGAAATCTTTTACGACATGATGACGGAGTTCAAATTTCTTCCCAACTCCCCCACACTCATGAATGCCGGGAGAAGACTCGGGCAGCTTGCTGCCTGCTTCGTGCTGCCGATCGAAGACAGCATGGAGGGCATCTTCGACGCCCTCAAGAACGCCGCCATGATCCACAAATCCGGCGGCGGCACGGGCTTTTCGTTTTCGCGGCTGCGGCCCAAGAACAGCCGGGTAGGGACCACGGGCGGTGTCGCCTCCGGACCTGTCTCTTTTATGAAGATCTTCAACACCGCCACGGAACAGGTCAAGCAGGGGGGCACCAGGCGCGGAGCCAATATGGCCATCCTGCGCGTCGACCACCCCGACATCCTGGAATTCATCACCAGCAAGAAAGAAAACAAGGACTTGAACAACTTCAACATATCCGTCGCCGTCACGGATGTCTTCATGGAGGCCCTTCGCGAAGGCGAGCGTTACGATCTCATCGACCCGAGGGAGCAAAGGCCGGTAGGAAGCCTCGACGCTCAGGAGGTCTATCATGCCCTCGTCAAACAGGCATGGGAAAACGGGGACCCCGGCATCATCTTCCTCGACCGGATCAACCGGGACAACCCGACGCCTTCGCTGGGCGAAATAGAGAGCACAAACCCCTGCGGAGAGCAGCCGCTTCTGCCGATGGAGGCCTGCAATCTCGGCTCCATCAACCTCGCAAAATTCGTCATCGAAAAGGGCGGAAAGCCGGCGATCGACTACGAGGGTCTGAGCGTCCTGATCCGCGACAGCGTGCGCTTTCTCGACAACACCATCGACATGTCCAAGTACCCGCTGCCCGAAATCGACCGCATGGTCAAAGGCAACCGCAAGATCGGCCTGGGTGTGATGGGCTTTGCCGACATGCTTTTCATGCTCGGCATCCCCTATAACAGCGAAGAAGCCATCGAGACAGCCGAGCGGCTCATGGACTTCTTTCAGAAAAAGTCCCGCGAGGCCTCCCACGCGCTCGCCGTAGAGCGCGGCGTGTTCGAAAATTTCGACAAGAGCATCTACCACGGCAAGAAGGGGGCGACCTATCGCAACGCCACCACCACGACCATTGCGCCCACCGGGACGCTCAGCATCATCGCAGGGTGTTCGAGCGGCATCGAGCCCCTTTTCGCCCTGAGTTTCATTCGGCGGGTCATGGACAACGACGAACTGCTGGAGGTCAATCCCTGCTTCGAAGGCGCCGCCCGGCAGCACGGCTTCTACAGCCGGGAACTGATGGACACGATCGCCCGGAAGGGGTCCATCCAGGGAATTAAGGAGATCCCCGAAGACGTGCGGCGGGTCTTTGTCACCGCTCATGACATCACGCCCGAGTGGCATGTCCGCATGCAGGCCGCCTTTC
This sequence comes from Desulfatiglans anilini DSM 4660, assembly GCF_000422285.1. Classification (NCBI taxonomy): domain Bacteria; kingdom Pseudomonadati; phylum Thermodesulfobacteriota; class Desulfobacteria; order Desulfatiglandales; family Desulfatiglandaceae; genus Desulfatiglans; species Desulfatiglans anilini. The sequence continues at coordinate 21,190 of NZ_AULM01000017.1, read as the reverse complement.
AGAAGCACACCGACAATGCTGTGTCCAAGACCGTCAATCTGCCGCGGGACGCCACCGTGGAAGATGTCCGGAATGTGTACGATCTGGCCTACGAACTGGGCTGCAAAGGGGTCACGATCTATCGCGACGGCAGCAAGGAGCACCAGGTCCTTTCGGTGGCGCACGAGGAAAAGCGCACCGAAGGCTTCATGACGGCCGTCAAGGAGCGGCCGGAAACCCTCGAGGGTTTCACCACCAAGATGGTGACCGGCCTCGGGACCCTGTATGTCACGGTGACGGATTACGAAGGACAGCCTTTCGAGGTCTTCGCAACCATCGGAAAATCGGGGCGGTCGACCACGGCCAAGACCGAAGCCATCGGGCGTCTCGTATCCCTGGCCCTCCGCTCAGGGGTCAAGGTCGACAAAATCGTCGAGCAACTGAAAGGGATCGGCGGGGAGCACCCGGTCTTCCAAAAAGACGGGCTGGTGCTTTCCATCCCCGATGCGATCAGCCGCGTGCTGGAAAAACGATACCTCCAAGGCAAAAACGCCAGGAAGAACGGGGGATATGCAAACAGCCTCATGGGCGAGACCTGCCCGGAGTGCGGTCAGGTGATCAGTTTCGAGGAAGGCTGCATGACCTGCCACTTCTGTGGATTCACGAAATGCGGCTGAGGCCCGGCCGCTGTCATGAACCCCTATCTCGTCTTTGTACTCGTCGTCCTGATCGGGTCCTGCTGTCTCGACCTGCTGGTCGAGCGGCTCAACCTCAAAAGCCTCGAGGCGCGTCTTCCTGGGGAATTCGCCGGTTACTACGATGAGGACGGATACCGGCGGTCGCAGGCCTACCTGAGGGCCAACGCCCGGCTCGGGATGGTTTCGGAGCCCGTTTTGACGGCGTTGATCATCGGGTTCATCCTCTTCGGCGGATTCAATCAGGTGGATGCGCTCGCACGGTCGTTCGGGGTCGGTCCGATCTGGACCGGGTTGATTTTTGCGGGATTGCTGCTTCTGGCGCGCGAACTGGTGGACATTCCGCTCTCCGCCTACCAGACCTTCGTCATCGAGGAAACGTTCGGCTTCAACCGGACGACCGCGCGAATCTTTTTTCAGGACATCTTGAAAGGCTGGGCCCTGGCCGTTCTCATCGGCGGTCCGCTCTTCGCTGCGGTCCTTTGGTTCTTCGACCATGCAGGGCCCTGGGCCTGGATCTGGTGCTGGGGGGTCGTCACCGCTTTTCAGTTGCTCCTGCTCTTTGTCGCACCGGTCCTCATCCTGCCCGTCTTCAACCGCTTCGAGCCCCTTCCTGAAGGCCCTTTGCGCAACGCCATCTTCGATTACGCCAAATCTCAACAGTTCAAACTCAAAGGCGTGTTCACCATGGACGCCTCACGGCGCTCCACCAAATCGAATGCGTTTTTTATCGGCTTCGGGCGTTATAAACGCGTCGTCCTCTTCGACACGCTGATTTCACAGCTCAACGAGGAGGAGATCGTAGCCATTCTGGCGCATGAAATCGGGCATCACCAACACCACCACACCCTGAAAACCCTGCTGTTGTCCATCTTCACCACGGGTCTGATGCTGGCCCTCCTCCTCCTGTTCATCGGGAATCAGCGGCTTTTCGAGGCGTTCCGCATGGAGCAGACCTCCACCTATGCGGCGTTCTTCTTCTTCGGCCTTCTTTACACCCCCCTCAGCATGCTGCTCGGGATCGTCGGGAACATCCTTTCCCGCCGATTCGAGTTCGCCGCGGACGCCTTCGCCGTGAAGACCTCCACCAGACCTTTCGCCCTCATCGAGGCCCTGAAGAAATTGACGGTGGAAAACCTTTCAAACCTGACCCCCCACCCCCTCAAGGTGTTCCTCGACTACAGCCACCCGCCGGTTCTCGACCGCGTCCGGGCGATCCGCGAGACGGTCCATCCTCCGATCGGCACACCCGGGGTCAGTCTTCCCTGAACTGAAAGACCCGGCCCTCTTCGAAAAGCTCCGGCGCGCTTTGCCTGAAAAGGCCCGCGGCGGCCTGTTTGAAGGTCTCCAGCGTGTATTCCGCCGCCATCTGTTTGGCAATCGTAGCGTGAAACATCTCGACGGCCTCCGGGTCGAGCCCCAGCAATTTGCCCGCCCGGTAGATCTTCCCCTCCACCAGGAACATGTAGAGGGCATTCATGATCCCTCCGGCAGAGGTGTCCAGATAGGAATCGAGCCACTCGGGCCGGGCGAGCCTCGCGTTGAAAAGCGCATCGATCTTTCCCAGGGGTTCCGGGAATTCGAAAACCCACAACGCCAAGGGGATCGGATCCAGCCTTTCGAGGTAGCTGTATCTCCCGAAACCTTCTTTATAAGCGGCCAACTCATCATCCTTCAGCCTGAATTTCTGGGTCAGCATCACCAGTCCGATATCCCACAGACCCATCACGGTCCCTTCGTTTACAGGTACGGGATAGGGAAAAGCCTTGCCCTCTTCAATGGCGCGGATCCGTTCTTCAGTCATATCCAGTGTGTCCCTCCAACGGTTAATTTGTTTCCATCCGGAAACTGGGTTGTACCGGGAAATCATTTCCGGATGGAGACTAGTTTTTTTCCATCAGGAAAGGGGCTTTTTTGCCCGCCGCGAAGCGGTGGGAATGAGCGCGCAATGCTTGTGAAGAAAAACCCTCATCTCCGGATGGACGCTATTTTATGACTCTCAGCCGATGGGTTTCTTTAAGATGACCCCACAAACGGCGAATAATCAACGCCGAGGCGTCTTCCTCGAGCAGGACGTCGCGCCCGGCCATGCGGCGGCACGCTTCGAGCAATGCCAGATTCCCGGAACGAAGGCCGAACCGCTCACGGATATACTCCCCCAGCGTATCATCGAGCCCGCTGAGCCCGCTCTCCGGCATGTGAGCGATCTCGATCCTGTCCTTCAGGGAAAGATCCGCCGCAAGCCGTTTCACCGCCTCCTCCACCGAGGCGGGGCCGTCTGCCCGGGGCCCCGCTCCAGCGCTCTCGACCAGGTCGAGATACAGGGCGGCCTTCAGAACCTTGCGCGCCAGGTCGTAGATCTCGGGATCCTTGCTCGCCCTTGACCCTGCGACATTCAACGTTCGGATGCCGTGCCGCCTTATAAAGGTTTGAATCGCCTGAGCGGCCTGAAAGGCGTTCTGCCTGGCCAGGTCGACATGCAAAACCGGGCGCTCGTGGCGAAGCGCCAGGTCCAAGGTCAACCTGGACCCGCCCTCGAGATCCCCCCGGGACAGGATCAGCGTCCCGTCCGAATCCCTTACGTTCTGCTCGGTTCGATCGGCGTAGCAGTCGGTAGGCATCTCACGAACCTGATAGTGCATCGGGATGACACCGTCCTCGGCCTTGCGCCCCTTCGGAACCCACCCGCCATGAGGAATGTCCCACTCGATGGCGACATCCAGCGCGGCGCGGTCGACACCCGTCTGACCACCTGATACGATCTTCAAGAGCATGAGAACGCTCCACGGTTCGATGATACACTTCCCTTCACAATCGCCTCCACGATCTTCACAGCCCTCCCCACCTTACATCAACCCATTCGTTTCACCGGCGGTCTCGACGTTCGGAAGTCCAGACCATCCCCTCGGGAGGGCATCATACTATCCCGGTTGCCATCCGGAAATGGTATTTTTTTACTTTTCCCAATGTCAATCTGCACGCTTGCCCGTACGGCGACCTGCAGGTAGATGCCATCCGCAAATGTTCTTTCTGTCCAATCCCGGCGTCAATCTGCACGGTTGCTGGCGCAGCGAGATGCAGGCCGCTTCTGCGCAAACGCTTGATTTCCTTGATATTGACCAAGCCGGGACCCGCCGCGAAGCGGTGGAACTGATTCATCCTATACTTCTGCAGTCCAGAAAGGAAGGTTTCAGAGCCGGAGTCGATCCTGTGTCGGGAGCGGCGGTTCCACCGCTTCGAGGCCGGGGGCTGACCGTGTCGGACATCCGCAATCTGCATCACTTCTTTGCTGACAGAAAGGCGAATTTGTTCTAGATTAGGACAAACGGTTTAGTTTGACCAAACACAATCCGGTTTCATTTTGCATACCCCGCGTCCTGCACATCGAAACGTGCAGTCTTTGGAATAGCGCGTTTTCATTAGGCAAAAAGGATAGAGATACGCGGTCTTCGGGGGAATCGAGCGCAGCAACGGAGCGCATTCATCGACTCCTCGGCCCGTATTGGCAGTGTGTTGAAGAAACCCTGTTCCCAGGCTTCTCGAAAATGTCCGGATGCAGGGCCGGCGGAGCTCCGAAGACAAGCAAGGACCAACCTGCAGCCTCTTTTGCAGCGGATGATGAGTAAAACACAGCCGATGGGCCTTGTTCTACGAACTGTCAATGGATTCCTTCATGGACGCGACACGCTTTCTGAAACCCATCCTCGATAAGATCCATGACGCTGAACTTCGATCAGAGCTCGAGGCCGGCATCGTCCGCCACATCTGTGAACTGCAGCGCAGCAACCAGGAGATGCAATCGAAGATCGCGGAGCAACAGCAGAGCCTGGCCGCCCTCGAGGCCAACGAACAGAAATTCCGCAACATCTTCGAAGGCGTCTCCGATCTCCTCTTCTTTCACGATCTGGACGGTCGCATCTCCGATGTAAACCCGGCCTGGAAGAGGGTCTGCGGATACGATCGACACCAATTGTGCGGCATGAACATCCAGACCTTCATGCCCCAGGATGTCGCCCCCAAATTTCCCGAATACCTTGCAACCGTCAAGCAGAAAGGGGCTGCGGCCGGGCTTTTTCGGCTCAAGGACAAAGCCGGCCTCGAGCATATCCTCGAATACAAGACGTCTCTTGCGCGCGATGCCGCCGGAATCCCGATCGGAATGAAGGGCTCCGGAAGGGACATCACCGATGAACTCGCGGCCAAGGCCGCCCTGAAGGAAAGCGAGCGGCGGCTTTCTGCGTTGCTGAACGCGATCACCGAAACCGCAGTCCTCTTCGATTGCAACGGAATCGTCCTCGCCGCCAATGACGTCGCCTGCAGGCGGGTCGGCAAGTCCCTGCAGGAGTTGCAAGGCAAGCGTATCTTCGATTTCTTTCCACCGGAGGTGGCCGCCCGCCGTTCGAGCACCGCGAAAAAGGTCATTGAAACGGGATTGCCGGTCAGAGAAGAGGATCAACGCGGCGGCCGGATCTTCGACAATCACTGGTTCCCCATCCCGGGTGCCGATGGGTCGGTCAAACAAATCGCCGTTTTCGCGACGGACATCACCGACGCGCGGCACGCGGAGAATGAGCGCATCCACGGCGAAAAGCTGGAGTCGCTCAGGATGATGGCGGCCGGCATCGCGCATGATTTCAACAACCTGCTCACCGGTGTCCTTGGATTTCTCGAACTGGCCTCGATGCGTGGAGGCGGCGGGTCCAATCTTGCGGAGCACCTCGACAGGGCAAAGGCGAACTGCCTGCGCGCCGTTCAATTGACTCAACGCTTTCTCAACCTTTCGAAAGACGCCGCGCCCCGTAAGCAGCAGGGGGCATTGGAGCCCATCATACGGGACTACAGCTCGCTGGTGCTCGCCGGGGCTCAGGTGCTCTGCCGGATCGATGTGGATCAGAATCTCTGGCCGGTCGCCTTCGACGAGGTGCAGATCGCCGATGTGTTGACCGCCGTCCTGACCAATGCCAAAGAAGCGATGCCCGGCGGAGGCACCATCGAGATCGCCGTCCGGAATACGCCGCTCGATCCGAAAAGGGCCCCGGCCTCCCATTACGGCCCCCGCGCTCCATACGTGGCGATCCAGATTCGGGACGAGGGGGTCGGGATTCCGGCGGAGCATCTCCCAAAACTCTTCGATCTCTATTTTTCGACCAAATCCCGTGGGACCCAGAAGGGAATGGGGCTTGGCCTGGCCACATCCTACGCCTTCATCCGCAATCACGGCGGCTTCATCGACGTCCAGTCCGTCGTCGATCTCGGAACGACCGTTGCGATCTATCTGCCTGCGGCCGTCGAAACACCTCAGGAAGCGGCGCCGCACATCCCATCGCCCCGTGTGGCGGAAGAGGCCCTGCCTCGCGGACCGGCGGCAATATCCGGCCAAGGTAGAATCCTCGTCATGGACGATGAAGAAATGATCCTGGATGTGCTGGAACAGATGCTTACGCTGGCCGGCTATCAACCGGTGACCGCCGGAAACGGAGAGGAGGCGCTCCGGCTCTTTCAACAGGCGAAGACCGACGGCGAACCCTTCGATGCCGTCTTGCTGGATCTGACCGTCCGGGGCGGGATGGGGGGGAAGGAGACCATGGAAGCGCTCTTGAAGATCGATCCCGGGATCAAGGCCATCGTCTCGAGCGGATATGTGGAAGACCCCGTCGTGAAGCACTATCGGGATTTCGGATTCTCCGCCGCCGCAGCGAAGCCCTATGACCTCAAGAACCTGGAGCGGACCCTCGCGGATATCCTGGCCCGGCCCTCCAATCAGGGGGCGAACCCCGCCAACCCCTGAGCCGATCGAGGAAGAGGAGGCAGGTTGGACAGACGAAATTTTCTCAAAAAAGCAGCTGCATTCTGCACCCGCATCGGCCTGGCGCTCGCGGTCGGCTATCCAGCGTTCGCCTTCGTCCTCCATTCAGGCCGCCGCACGGTTCAGGTGATCTTCTCCCATCAGGAGCGCCGGGGCCGGGTGTCCTTCAAAGACAACGTCTTCCTGCTGCAGGAGGAACAGAGCGTCAGAGCGGTTTCAGCCCGCTGCACCCACCTCGGATGCACCGTGCAGCACGACCCGGTCTCGAACCGCTTCGTCTGCCCCTGCCACGGGAGCGCCTTCGACGCCGAAGGGCGCCGGATCAAGGGGCCCGCCGAGAAGGACCTCGAGACCCTGCCGGTCGCCCTCTCCAAGGGGGGAGACCTCACGGTTTCCTATGTCCTCTAAAGCGATGCCGCCCGGAATCCGCCTCAGCGATCGGCTCGACCGGCTTCCGAGCGGAAAAACGACCATCGCGTCTCTCTGCCTAGCCACCACACAGGGACGAAAAAGGGCGTCCATCCCCCCGGCGACGTCCGGATGCAGGCCTCGTTGTGCAGACGCCTGCTCCTCGACGATGAGGCCCCCTTGGAACTGAAGCGCGCGCTGCTGTCACTCTCCCCCGTTCTTCCCCGCCTCGGGCTGGCATCCCTCGCCCTCTGCCTGGCCTCGGGGGCCGTCCTTTCGATCCAGTACCGCCCCATGGGAGACGTCTTCAGGACCGTCGAGGCGATCACCTCAGGGATGCCCTACGGGGCCTTCCTGCGCCAGATGCACCAGGGCTCCGGGCAGATCTTCGTCATCCTGATGCTGCTCCACACGGCGGATTATTTCCTCCGCAGGCGCTATGCGGCCTATCCCTTCCGGACATGGTGCCGTCTGGTCGCCTCTCTCCTGCTCTGCTTCCTGACCCTTTTTACCGGATTCATCCTCAAAGGCGATCTGGAGGGAATCTTCGCGGGACGGATCATGGCGAGTTGCCTGAACGAAGTACCGCTCCTGGGGCCGTCCCTCTCCCGCTTGATAATGGCGGAAGGGGAGGCCTTTTTCTACCTCCCCTTTCTGTACCATTCCTTCTTCCTTCCGATTCTCGTGTGCATCCTGATCCGCGACCACGTGAGGGACTGGTTTCCCGACCGGGTCTATCTCGGTGCAGCCCTGCTGGGACTGGCGGCCTACGCCCTGTGGATCCCGCCGGACCCCGCCGTCCCGCCGGACGCAGCCGTCGAGCGCATCCACGGCCCGTGGTTCTTCTACGGCATCCAGTATCTTCTGAGGCACCTCCCCGCCTTCTGGGCCGGGGTCTTCGTCCCCGCCCTCTGGATCGCAACCCTCCTGTTCCTGCCCCTCCTCCGGCCGCCCTGGTCGCGTCTCGTGCGGACCGCCGTCATGGCGGCGGTTCCCGTGTACATCGTCCTGAGCCTTCTGAATCTCGCCTGAACTTTGACACGCCCCCCCGGTTTCGCGCTATAATCCGTTTCCATCCGGAAACGGTCTTCTAAACCCATTCCGGCGTCCAAAAGAACAACCCTTTTCGGGGATCCACGGCCCTATGAAAACCACCTGTCCCATCGTGCTCGCCCACGGGATCTGCCCCTTCGACCGCCTTCTGAACCCCTTCGTCCGGTCGAACGGACCCCGTGAGGAGCGGTTCCAGTATTTCCACCACATCCCCGGCGCACTCCGGGCGCACGGCTACGAGGTCTTCTACGCGCGCGTGGCCTGGGCCGCCTCGTGCGACCGGCGCGCGCACGATCTCTTCGAGCAGATCCGGCTCTTCACCCGGGATTTCAAACGCCGCCCGCGGATTCACCTCATCGCCCACAGCATGGGCGGGCTGGACGCCCGCAACATGATTCACCGCTACCGGCTCGAAGACCGCGTCGCATCCCTGACGACCATCGGAACCCCTCATCTGGGCACCTCCCTCGCGGACTGGGGGACGCGGCGCCTCGGCTGGGTCCTTTCCGCCGGCCACGCCTTCGGGCTCGACCTCAGCGGGTTCCACGACCTCACCCGCGCAGCGTGCGCCCGCATGAACCGCCGTCTGGCCGCCTTCGAGGAGCAGTGCGGCGTCCGCTATCAAACGGTCGCCGGCGCCCGCCCCTATGAACTGATCCGGCCGATCTTCAAACCGTCTTTTCGTCTGATCCAACGGGAGGAGGGGGAAAACGACGGCCTGGTGGCGCTCCGGTCCGCCGTCTGGGACCCGCGCTACCTCATCCGCCGGATCGATGCCGACCACCTGAACATGATCGGGTGGTGGGGCCGGCGTGACGCCTTTCGCGGGCAGAACCGGAACACCTTCAGGGAAACAATGAACCGGCTGTATCTGGACATCGCCGACGGCCTCGGCGATTGAGGAACCGGACCGGACAACCTTCAGCGCAGGAGGTCCAAACGCATGGAGAAGAAGATACGCATCGTGGAAGGGGACATCACCGGGCAGACGGTCGACGCGATCGTCAATGCCGCCAACACCTCCCTCCTCGGCGGGGGCGGCGTGGACGGCGCCATCCATCGGGCGGCAGGTCCGGAGCTGCTTCAGGAATGCAGGCAGCTCGGCGGGTGCCCCACCGGGGAAGCCAAGGCCACCAGGGGCTATCGGCTCCCGGCCAAATGGGTCATCCACACGGTCGGCCCGATCTGGAGGGGAGGCACCCGGAACGAGGACACCCTGCTGGCCTCCTGCTACCGCAACAGCTTCAAGGTGGCCCGGGAGCTGGGCGCCCGCTCGATCGCCTTTCCGTCCATCAGCACCGGGGCGTACGGGTTTCCGCTCGAGCGCGCCACCCGCATCGCGCTCCGCGAGGCCAGGGAAGCCCTCGCCGCTGACGGCCGGATCGAAGAGGTGGTGTTCGTCTGCTTCGGGAGGGAGGCCCTCGAGACCTATCAGGCAGTCTACCGCGAGGTCTTCGGGGAGGAATCGGCTGGGGGCTCCTCCTCCTCGTCCCGCAGAAAATAGCGGTGGTACTCGGGCTCGTTCAGGTATTTCTTCATGATCTGCATGACGAGGTCCGCGAGGGCGTGGATGTCCTCCTGAGAGATGCGGCGGCGGATGAGCGCCATCAGATCGTCCTGGGCGAAGCGCTGCAGGAAATAGGTCAGGGTCGAGGCGTCCACGTCCCGGTCGAAGCCGAAGCCCAGGAGCCCGTCGTAGCTTTCCGAAAATCGATGGCGGTTTTTTTCCATTTAGAACCCCATGGATCGGCCGATCAGGATGATGGTCATATCGGTCAGGAGCGGGCGCCGCTCGAGGATCGTCGTAATCCGGCAGATCCGCTGAGGCGCGCTGCAGTCCGAGCAGATGCCGGTCTCCGCACAGGGCGTTTTCATGCCGAGGCTTCGGGCGCGCATGGGGGCGGCCACCTCCTTCACGCGCCGGAGGGCGGAGGGCAGATCGGGCGTCAGCTTGTTGACGCCGGCCGCCACGATGACCTTGCGCGGCCCGAACGACATGGCGGCGGTGCGGTTGCCGATCCCGTCCACGTTCACGACCTCCCCGGTCAGGGAAACGGCGTTGGCGCTGCAGAGGAAACAGTCCGAACGCCCCTGCTGCAGGCGGATCTCCAGATCGGCCTCCTTCGTAAGCCCCGCCTGCCAGTGGTCATAGACCGCCTTCCCCTTTTCCCGCAGCGCCTCGACGACCCCCAGGGCCCGGACCGTGTCGGAGCCCCCGAAGCCGAAGCTGTCATAGGGTTCGACCATCGCGAGGATCAGCTCCCGCGCCTCGGCCGCGGTCTGGACGAACACGGCGTCGAAGTCGTGTTTTTTCAGGCTGGCGACCGCCTTTTCGGCCCAGCGCTCCATCAACCAGTCAAGATGTTCTTCCACCCTTCACCCCTCTTTCGACGGCGATCCCGCCGCCCGTCTTCGACGGCCCCCCCGCGCGGGCCACGATCAGTTCGGCCACGATGCTGACCGCGATCTCGGCCGGGGTCTCGGCCCCGATGTCCAACCCGATCGGCGCGTGCACGCGCGCCAGGTCCTCTTCGGTGAAGCCCTCTTCCAGGAGCTTCCGATAGATGATGTCGCGCTTCCGCCGGCTGCCGATCATCCCGATGTACCGGGCGTTGGTCCGGAGGGCCTGCTCCAGGACGGTCTTGTCGTGCATGTGCCCGCGCGTGACGATCACCAGGTAGGCGGCCTCGTCGATGGGCAGCTTCTGCATCACGCCCGGGAACGCCATCGCCAGGGTCTCCTGGGCATCCGGGAAGAGCCGCGGGTTGGCGAACTCCTCCCGATCGTCGATGACCACCACCGGAAAATCCACCCGTGCGGCGAACGGCACGATCTGCTGCGAGACGTGCCCCCCGCCGAAGACATAGAGGACGGTGCGGCCTACGACCGGCTCCACGAAAAGGTCCAACAGCGCCCCCGAATCATCGGCCGCCGTGAGAAGCACCGGCTGCGGCTTCGCGAGGATCGCCCCCAGCCGGGGCTCCAGCGCCGCCCCGAGGGCGCGGTCTTCGGCCCCGTAGCCTGTCCGGGTCCCGTCACCCGCCATGAAAAACTTGGGGGCCCGGTCCGCCGCCCATCTTTCCGGGTTGAGGACCGTTACCAGCAGCCCGCCGCTCCCGCCCCGCTGGAGCGCCTTGACGACCCGGCCGGCAAGCGCCGCATGGGCATCGTCGCGCGGGAAAACCGGCTCCAGGAAAACCGCCACCTCGCCCCCGCAGAGCATGTCCGTCTCCGCGACGTCCACCCCCGTCAGGTCGAACTCGAGGGTTGCGGGCCGCCCGGCCGCGAGGACCTTCGGCGCCTCGGCCATCGCCTGCCCTTCGAGTGCGCCGCCGCCGATGGTCCCGAAGATGGAGCCGTCCTCCATGACCAGGAACTTGGCGCCCAGCCCCCGCGGAGCCGGCCCGGCCTGCCGGATGATGGTGCCCATGACCGCCGGACGCCCCTCGCGGGCGAGTTCCCTAACCTTGCCGTAGATGTTGATCATCCTTCTTCCCGATAAAGACGTTGAATGTTTTCTGTTTGACGGCGCCCATGACCACCCGCTCGATCCCTCCGCCCGACCCTTCCAGGATCGCGCGGCAAAGCGCAAGCGCCTCCGCCTCCGAACCGAGGAGATCGAGCTTGTTCAGGAACACGACCCGTCTCGCCCCCGGCGGGCTGCCTTTGAACAGGCCGGCCCCGGCCAGAAACACCCGCGCGAGCCGTGGCGCCGTGATGATCTCCGACGCCTGCATGCCGGTCAGGGCGGCGAACCGTTCGGCCCGGAAGACCCATTCGTCGCTGAACGGCTTCCCGAGGGCCTCGAGCCCCATCACCGCCACGACGAGCGAGGCTCCCCCGGGGATGACCGGTTCGTGGTCCGCCGGGGCCTTGAGCGGCCGTCCGGCCGCGCCGTCCGCCTCGACGATCAGACAGTCCACCTCCGGGCGCCGGATAAGGGCGTCCGCCTCCTCGGGGGCGATCCCGTCCACCTTCCCCGAAGGAAGAAGCCCTTTGCCTAGGAAAACGGCCCCGTGCCGTTCGAGGCCCTGCACGAGGGCGGCCTCCCAGCCTTCGCCCCCCGCCGTCACCGATTCCGGAAGCAGCCGGGCCTCCTTCTGCCAGACCTTGGTGGTGGTGCTGACCACCACCCGGGCGCCCGATGCCTGCAATTCCCCGGCAAGGGCCAGCATGAGGCTGGTCTTGCCCCCGCCCCCCACGACCGCCACGAGCTCCTTTTCCCTCAGGCCCAGGGCCTCCCGAAGCCCGCCCGCCGCAGCGCCCTCCATGCCGCTCCGCCCGTTCATCTCTTTCTCAGCACCCGGCTGTCCCCGACCCTGACGGTCACCTGCGTGCGGTCGAAATATTCGATCAGCGGGATCGTGTATTTGCGGGAGGCGTCCGTCATGTCCTTGAACTGCGGGGTCGTGATCTCGCCGTGCTCCCTGAGGAATTCGATCAGGCGCGCCTCCAGGTCCTCCATGACCTTGCGGTGGAAGAAGAGGTCCTCCTTCACCTTGACGAGCAGCCCTTCCTGGACCATGACGTTGAGCACCTCCTCGGCGGTCTTGCCGGGGAACTGCTCCTTCACCTCCTTGAAGTAGGGGGGCTGCAGGCCGCCCTTCAGGTACAGCTCCTCGAGGTCCCGGCGAACCTTTTCCTGGTCCTCGGCCAGGGCCACCCGATGCTCGGCCAGCCGCACGACCTCCTTTTCTTGGACCACCCGCCCCTCGGCCGTCAGCTGCGCCATCAGGAACTGGAAGAGCCGCGGCTGCTCGGACCCGACCGTGCGGGAGCGCAGTTCCTCTTTCATGAGGCCGGTCTTCAGAGGAAAGTCCCGGTGGTAGCGCTCGAGGGTCTGCAGCAGTTCCTCCCTGGCCCGCTGGTAGAAGTCGGCATGGATGAGCAGCCCGCGCTCCCGGTCATACTGGACGACCCGTTTCTGCGCCTTGAGGGCCTTCAGGCACTCGTCGATCTTCTTCCTGCCCGTGTTGGCCAGAAACGGCAGCTCGCCCTCTTCCACGCCCTTGAAGCGCCCCAGCCGGACGAAGACCTCCGCCACCTCGCTCAGGTCCCCGGTGTGCAACTTCTTGAGCTCTGCCAGCGGGGCCTCGGAAAAGCGCTTTTTCTTCCCGGGCAGGGCATTGAGGATCTCCCCTCCGCCGATGGTCCGGACCGGCGAGTAGCTGCGCAGGACATAGTGGTCGCCTTTGAGGACCGCCGTGGGGGCGTCGAGCCGGATCTGGGCGTAGCAGCTCGACCCGGGTTCGAGCAGATCCCGGTCGAGCAGGACCACCGTCGAGATGATTTCGGAGGTGCCGGTGTGGAAGCGGGCCTTCGCTCGGTTCTTGAGCTTTCGGGAGGCGCTCGAGAGCAGGTTCAGCTCGACGTCGACCATGAAGGTCGGCCTGAGGCCGTTGCGCGTCGCGAGCACGTTGCCGCGCTCGATCGAGGCCTTCTCGACCCCCTGCAGATTCACCGCCGTGCGGAGCCCGGCCCGCACCTCCTCCACTTCCTTGTTGTGGACCTGTATCCCCCTGATCTTCGAATCGATCCCCTGGGGATAGATCGTGACCTCGTCCCCGAGCCGGATGCTCCCGGAAATGGTGGTCCCCGTCACGACCGTCCCGAACCCCTTCATGCTGAAGACCCGGTCGATCGGGAGCCGGAAAAGATGCCCCATTTCCCGCTCGGGGATCTTCAAAACCTGCTCCTCCAGCACCTTCAAAAGCCTGTCCAGCCCCTCCCCGGTCTGGGAGGACACCTCGACGATCGGCGCATCGGCCAGGAACGTCTCCGACAGATACTCCCGCACGTCCTCCCGCACGAGTTCCAGCCACTCCTCGTCCACCATGTCGATCTTGGTCAGGACGACGACCCCGTGCCGGATCTTCAAAAGCTCGCAGATCTCGAGATGCTCCCGCGTCTGGGGCATCACCCCCTCGTCCGCCGCGATGACGAGCGCCACCAGATCGATCCCCGTAGCCCCGGCGACCATGTTCTTGACGAATTTCTCATGCCCGGGGACATCTACGATCCCGATCAGCCTCCCGCCCGGCAGCTCCAGGTGGGCGAACCCGAGTTCGATGGTGATGCCACGCTCCTTCTCCTCCTTGAGACGGTCCGTGTCGATGCCCGAAAGGGCCTTGATGAGGGAGGTCTTTCCGTGGTCGATGTGGCCGGCGGTGCCGAGAACGATCTGCTTCATGAGGGTGTTTCTCACCTTGAGGGTTTAGACGTGCAAGCTACCTGATACATAGAGACTCTGCCCGCACCTGTCAAGCGGATTGCCCGCCCGCCGCCCCCGGCCCAAATTTTTTGTTGACCTCCCACACGAATCCTGCTAAAAAAATTGCTTCGAATCACGCCATTCCCCGGTAGCTCAGTTGGTAGAGCGGGTGGCTGTTAACCACTTGGTCGGCAGTTCGAGTCTGTCCCGGGGAGCCAGATAAAAATACGGTCGATTAAGCACCGATTTTATTTAAAAGGAAGCCTTGAGCAAGAACAGCTCAGGGCTTTTTCTTTGTCCACCTGTGACAGTCCGTATGTTCAATCCCGAGCCAACCCCCGACCGGCTCCCGAATAAGGGCACAGGCGCGCCCTGGGGCCACGTGTACGGAGAACTTCTCACCTTCGACGACCCCGAGGCCCGCCTTCCGGCCATTGACCGGCTGGAGGGGTTCCACCCACACGGTCCCTGCCTCTACCGCCGCGTACTGGTCACCGTTCGGACAAACGGTGCCAAGCTCCCGGCCTGGCTCTATTTGGTGAGGGATCGCTGGATTGGAACATTCAAAAGCGCTAACCAGCGGAATCCGAGGCTGATTTTCCCATCTGCGCTCCTAAGGGCATTTGACAGCAACTGTCAATAACTGTAAATTATGTGACTGCTACAATGCATCCTGGGTCGAATTTTGCTTTGAGGCCAGAGAGCTGCACTTGATGGAAGAAAAACAAGGCTATGTTCTAACCATCGAAGAGTTATCCGCCTACCTGAAGATACCGAAATCGACGCTCTACAAGCTCATTCGGGAAGGCAAGATCCCCTCCCAGAAGATCGGCCGGCACTGGCGTTTCAGGAAAGGAGCCATTGACCACTGGCTTGAGGAAACGCGAGCGAACGAGCCCGGTTCAGGAGGAGATCGCTAATGGCGGAGCCTCTCGCCGATAGAGTCATAAAGAGAATTGGCCAGGCTGCCGAGCTGTACCACCGGCTTGTCATGCTGGTGGCCCCGGCTGGTGCGGGCAAGACCGCCGCGCTCCAGAATGTTCATGAGCGTACGGCGGCTCCTCTGGTCAACGTCAACCTCGAACTTTCCCGGCGCATGCTCGACCTCACCGAGCGCCAGCGGGCATTACAGTTGCCCCGCCTCCTCGCGGAGATCGTGGGCATATCCGCAGCCGATGTGGTTCTTCTCGACAACGTCGAGGTCCTCTTCGATGTCTCGCTCAAGCAGGACCCGTTGCGGCTCCTGCAGGGGCTCTCCCGAAACAAAACGGTGGTCGTGGCCTGGAGCGGCTCCATCGACGGCGAGCACATGGTCTATGCGACGCCGGACCACCCCGAGTACAAACGGTATCCCTTACGAGATTTCCTGGTAGTGAACCCGGAGGCCGTTACATGAAGACAAGGAACGAAAGCGCAGGAGGGCAAAAGCGATGAAATACGGAGACCTGATCCAATTCGAGCCTATCGAGTCCGTGGTCCAGCTACGTGACGCCGACGAGGCCGCCGCTGCCCGACAGCTTGTCGAGACCTATGTCATCTCCGGGGAGATGGCTGAGAAACTGGTCAATCTCGTCGTTCCTCAGCTTCAGTTCGACCAGCCCATGGACAACAAGGGGCTGCTGGTCGTCGGCAACTACGGCACCGGTAAGTCGCACCTCATGTCCGTGATCTCCGCCCTGGCCGAAAACGGCGATCTCGCCACGCATCTTAACGACAAGAGCGTGGCCAGCGCCGCAGGCAAGATCAGCGGGCGCTTCAAGGTGGTCCGAACCGAGATCGGCGCGACCACCATGTCCTTGCGCGACATCCTCTTGGCCGAACTGGAGGAGCACCTGGCCGCAATGGGTGTGTCTTATTCCTTTCCGCCCGCGGACAAGGTGTCCAATAACAAGCGTTCCTTCGAAGAGATGATGACCGTCTTCCACCAGGAATTTCCCGACCACGGCCTGCTCCTGGTAGTAGACGAACTGCTCGACTATCTGCGCACCCGTAAGGATCAGGAACTTATCCTCGATCTCAACTTCCTGCGCGAGATCGGCGAGGTCTGCAAGGACCTACGATTCCGTTTCATCGCCGGCGTCCAGGAAGCCATTTTCGATAGCCCTCGATTCTCTTTCGTAGCCGACAGCATCCGTCGGGTGAAGGACCGCTTCGAGCAAATCCTCATCGCCCGCAAGGATGTCAAGTTCGTGGTGGCCGAGCGTCTGCTCAAGAAGACCGCCGACCAGCAGGTGAAAATCCGGGAGTACCTGACCCCCTTCGCCAAGTTCTATGGCCGCATGAACGAGCGCATGGACGAGTTCGTGCGCCTCTTCCCCGTGCATCCGGACTACATCGATACCTTCGAGCGGGTCACCGCGGTGGAGAAGCGCGAGGTGCTCAAGACCCTGTCCCTGGCCATGAAGAAGCTCCTCAACCAGAACGTACCCGACGACCGGCCCGGAGTCATCGCCTATGACGGCTACTGGACGACCCTGCGCGAGAATCCGTCCTTCCGCGCCGTTCCGGACATCAAGGCAGTCATCGATTGCAGCATGGTGCTCGAGTCGCGCATCCAGCAGGCCCTCACCCGCCCGGCATACAAGCCCATGGCGACCCAGCTCATCCATGCGCTGTCCGTCCACAGGCTCACGACGGGCGATATCTACGCCACCCTGGGCGCGACGGCGGAGGAACTGCGCGACGGGTTGTGCCTCTTCCAGCCGGGCATCGAGGAACTGGGCGGCGAGCCCGCCGATGACCTGCTCTCCCAGGTGGAGACCGTCCTGCGGGAAATCCACAAGACGGTGAGCGGGCAGTTCATTTCGTCCAACCCGGACAACCGCCAGTATTACCTGGACCTCAAGAAGACCGACGATTTCGACGCGCTGATCGAGAAACGGGCCGAGAGCCTCGATTCCTCGCAGCTCGACCGCTACTACTACGAGGCGCTCCGGCGGGTCATGGAGTGCACGGACCAGACCTACGTGACCGGCTACAAAATCTGGCAGCACGAACTCGAATGGCTGGAGCGCAAGGCCGCGCGCCAGGGATACCTTTTCTTCGGCGCGCCCAACGAGCGTTCCACAGCGGTGCCGCCGCGGGACTTCTACCTCTACTTCATCCAGCCCTTTGACGCGCCGCATTTCAAGGACGAGAAAAAACCCGAGGAGCTGTTCCTGCGCCTGACGAACACGGACGAGGAATTCCGCACCGCGCTTCGAAGCTACGCCGCTGCCCTGGACCTTGCATCCACCGCTTCGGGTCACGCCAAGTCCACCTACGAGTCCAAGGCATCGAACTTCCTCCGTGATCTCGTGCAGTGGCTCCAGAAGAACATGACCACGGCCTTCGAGGTCACCTACCAGGGGCGCGCCAAGTCCCTGACTGAATGGGCCAAAGGTAAGTCCATCAGAGAGCTTTCCGGCATCGGCTCCTACGAACGTATCAACTTCCGCGACCTGGTGAACACCACCGCGGGCATCTGTCTCGGGACGAAGTTCCAGGACCAGGCTCCCGAATACCCCTTCTTCTCGGTGCTCATCACCGGAGCGAACCGGGCCCAGGCCGCACAGGACACCCTGCGCGCCATCGCCGGACAGAACCGCACCAAGCAGGCCACTGCGGTACTGGATGCCCTGGAGCTTCTCGACGGTGAGCGGCTCGATCCTTACCGGTCCAAATACGCCAAACACATCCTCGGTGTCGCCAAGAAGAAGGGCCACGGACAGGTGGTCAACCGCTCCGAGCTGATCCAGGACGTTCTCGGCGTGGAATACCTCGCGCCGCAATCGCTCCGCCTCGAACCCGAATGGGCCGTGGTGGTGCTGGCCGCGCTGGTCTATGCCGGCGAGGTGGTCCTATCCATCCCGGGCAAGAAGTTCGATGCCACGGGTCTGGCACAACTGGCCGGAACCGGCATCGACGAACTGGCCCAGTTCAAGCACATCGAGCGACCCAAGGACTGGAACCTTCCTGCGCTCAAGGCGCTTTTCGAACTGCTCGGACTCACGCCGGGAATGGCGCAACTGGTCACCCAGGGCAAGGACGAGCCGGTTCAGGAGCTGCAAAAGGCCGTCACCGCGGCGGTGGAGAAACTCGTGCTCGTGCAGCAAAGCATGCAGACCGGATTGTTCTTTTGGGGCCGCAACCTGCTGGCCGAGGATGAGATCAAGAAGCTCCGCGCGAAACTGGACGAGACCAAGACCTTCCTCGAATCCCTGCAAGCCTACACCACGACCGGCAAGCTCAAGAACTTCCGCTATGACGCCTCGGAAGTGACCGCTCAGCGGAGCGGGCTCGAATCCCTTGCCGAAATCAAGTCGCTCGAGGAACTGGTGGCGGACCTCGGGTCCACGGCATCGTACCTCTCCACCGCGGAGGCGGTCCTGGCCACCGGCCACGAATGGATCGACAAGATGAAGACGGCGCGGGACGAGGTCCTCGCCCAAATCGGTGACCCGGCCAAACGGAGCGCGGCGGCATTCCGCCAGCAGACCCAGCGCAAGCTCGGCGACCTCAAGAAGGCTTATCTGCTGGCCTACCTTTCCATGCACGCCAAAGCGCGTCTCGGCGTGAACGAGGACAAGCGCAAGGCCCAGCTCATGGGCGACGAGCGGCTCAAGGACCTGCAGAAGCTCTCCACCATCGATCTGATGCCGCGCCAGCATCTTTCGGATTTCCAGAACCGGCTCGCCGGATTAAGGAGCTGCTTTGCGCTCACCGAGCAGGAACTGGAAGCATCGCCGGTCTGCCCGCACTGCAACTTCAAGCCGGGTTCGGAACCGCCTGCCACTCCCGCGGCGACGATACTGGACGCCCTGGACGGCGAGCTCGACAAGCTGGTCGAGAACTGGACCCAGACGCTGCTCGCCAACCTTGAAGATCCGACCACCAAGGGGAACCTGAGCCTCCTCAAGCCCGAGCCTCACAAGCTGGTGGACGGCTTCATAAAGAAGCGGACCCTGCCGGACGACCTGGACCAGGACTTCATCCACGCCTTGCAGGAAGTGCTCTCCGGGCTCACTAAGGTCTCGGTCAAGATCGCAGACCTGCGCGATGCCCTGCTCTCGGGCGGCTCACCGGCCACCCCAGCGGAGATGAGGAAGCGGTTTGAGGAATACCTGGACGGGCTGACCAAGGGCAAGGAGCCCGGAAAGGTCCGGATCGTGTTGGAATAGGAATCGCGAATGAACACCAGCGAACGCCAATTGATACAACTGATTCGCAAGGGCGAAAGCCTCGATCTTGAATTCAAGACCTGCCGCAACCAGCTCAATCGGGATGTTTATGAAACGGTGTGCGCCTTTTTGAACCGGCATGGCGGTACGATTTTATTGGGGGTCACGGATTCCGGAGATATACAAGGCATTGAACCGGATGCTGTTTCACAAATAAAGAAAGACTTTGTTACCACCATCAACAACCCGCAAAAAATCCACCCTCCGGCCTACATATCGGTAAATGAGGTGACGGTTGAAGGAAAACCGGTACTTCGCGTGTATGTCCCTGAAAGCTCGCAGGTCCACAGATGCAACGGGCGCATCTATGACCGCAATGAGGATGGTGATCTCGATATTACTGATCACACTCGACAGGTGGGCGATCTCTACCAGCGCAAACAGGCCACTTACTCAGAGAACAAAATCTATCCTTTTGCCAAGCTGGACGATTTGCGTTCTGATCTCATCGACAAATGCCGCCGGCTGGCCGGAGTCTGGCGGGATGATCATCCCTGGCTCGGTATGGACGACATGGGCCTGTTGAAAAGCGCCCAACTTTACCAGACCGATCCGGAAACCGGCAAAAGCGGTATCACGCTGGCAGGCATACTTTTGCTTGGAAATGACCAGCTTATTCTATCAGCAGTACCCCATCACCGAACCGATCTCATTTTGCGAAAGGTCAACCTGGATCGCTATGATGACCGGGATCTGGTCAGAACCAACCTGATTGAAAGCTACGAACGGATCATCGCCTTTGTGCAGAAGCATCTGCCCGACCCCTTTTTCCTCGAAGGCATGGAGCGCATAAGTCTTCGCGATGCCATTTTCCGTGAAGTTGCCTCCAATATCCTGATCCATCGGGAATACACCAACGCCTTTCCCGCCAAGCTGATCATCGAACGGGGGCAGGTCCGCACTGAAAACAGCAATAAACCCAACGGCTTCGGCGCTCTTGACCCGGCGAATTTCACGCCTTTCCCAAAAAACCCGGTAATCGGAGCATTCTTCCGGGAAATCCACCGTGCCGACGAACTCGGCTCGGGTATGCGGAAGATGATGCGGTATGGCAAGGCGTATGGCGGCGCTGATCCGGAGATGATCGAAGGGGACGTTTTCCGAATCATCGTCAAGGTGCCTGAATTTGGACCGGTTGGTGAAGTTACAGATGAAGTGACGGGTGATGCCACTCCGAAGCAGGTGACCAAGTCGGGACTGAGTCGGGCCCATGAGGCCCATGAGGCCCATGACGGGGCCCATGATGAGGCCCATGAGCCCATGAGCGAAATCGAACAAAGGATCCTGCACGCCTGTCTCGATGTTCCACAAAACACACCGGAACTGCTTGCTCTGCTTGGATACGAAAGCCGAACGGGGAACTTCAAGAAGGCGCTCTCACGCTTGATGGATTTATCTTGTTTGGAGATGACAATTCCGGATAAGCCCAGAAGCAAAAAACAGAAATACCGGCTGACTGAGAGGGGGCGGAAGGTAATGAGAGCAATAGAAAGAGGCCGGAAGTGACTAAGATCTTATCCGTAAATAACGCCCACTTTTCGGTAGGCGATGATAGCAGCAGCCATATGCAGCAAAGCCATATAGGTATCGCTGAGCTTCTCATAGCGAACCAGGATTTTACGGAAGCGATTGAACCATGAATGACTCACTTCAACCACCCATCTTCTGGCTTTCCATGCGGGATTGCGCTTTTTTTCCTGGCGCTCCTCCCCCCGTGTTTTCACGTGGGGAATATAACCGTGGGCAACGATGGTCTTCAATGCGGGTTTGCCATCATAGGCTTTATCGGCACACAGATTCTGCTGGATATCGGTGGGAC
>NZ_AULM01000016.1 GCF_000422285.1 Desulfatiglans anilini DSM 4660 | reverse complement strand
CAAAACAAGTCTGTCCAAATTACCCCGAAAATCACCACCAATCGTCCAGGATAATCAGAAAAAAAACGTCAGATTATTGTGAAAGACGACACCCCGCCGGCAAAAGGAGCCAGAAAAAAGTGCCCACTGCAAGTCTCCATCGACAAAGGATTTCACAGCCTTGTGCAGGTGCTCCTCGAAAGCGGAGCAATTTTTCAAGATGGGTCTTTCAATGCGCTCGAGCTGGCGCTGGGCAACCGTCGCCTGGATTTGATCAAGCTTTTGGTGGAACACGGAGCCGACGTCCGGTCGGTGGACATGACGTGGGTCTTCGACTCCTGGGACCCGGCGATCATGGAATATTTCATCGATCAGGGTGCCGATGTTGAAACCGGCTATCCGCTTGCAGAGGCGCTGTGCTGGAAAATCCGAACCGTTTTGAGGGTGTTCAAGCGACACAAAGACCGCTTCCCCAGCTTTCAGGACCAGGTAAACATGGCATTGCGCCATCACTGCAAGGAGGGAAATCTCAAATGGGTGTCACTGTTGTTGTGGGCCGGTGCCGATCCGTTTGCCAAGGGGCCGGATTCACCTGGCGAAGACCCGGAGGAAGACCTGTGCGCCTTGGAGTACGCCGCGCTGTACAAGCATTTTGACATTTTCAAACTGAAAAATATCAGGATATCCCCTGATCACCCCATTGCGAGTGACATGCTGGAAAATGCCTGCCGGGCGGACAAGGCGGATTTTCTGGTTGAACTCCTTGATCAGGGATTCAATCCTGCCGAACAGAAGGATCGGGGGTCATCCCTCATCCAGACCTGCATACGGTGTTTGGATTGGTCCTTCGACTACGATTGGTTCACTCGCGAACGCAAAACCAAGGACATCGATACTTCCCGTTCGCGTGAAACGCTTAAAATGATACACATTCTGGCCAAACACGGCGCCAAGTGGAGGCCCACGGAGCGGTATCAAATCAACGACGCCCGCCGGTCTCTGCTCAAAATGAGCGTCGATTACACGGTCGAGTTCGTCTGGATCATGGCCAAATACGATGGCTGCAGCCGTGATACCATCGAACAGCTCCTGCGGACGCCCACGATAAAGCGGCACGTTGCCAAACATCAACCGCGCATCCAGGAGCTTTTAAAGGAATTTCCATCGATACCGGAAGACACGAGTTGAACGGGAACTGTTGGCGAGGAAACCCAAGCTGACACCGTTTCCACCATATCGGGAACGGCCTGATCTTTGATAACCCATTGATATTGAAGGTTTTCGGTTAACTCCGGGAGAAAAAGAACGGTTATGAAGAGGGTTGCACACGGGGAGCCAGACAAAAATACGGTCGATGAAGCACCGGTTTTATTTAAAAGGAAGCCTTGAGCAAGAACAGATCAGGGCTTTTTCTTTGTCCAAACGTTTCCGGCCCCTTCCAGCTTCTTCCCCGCCCGCCCGGCCATCTCTGTTTTTGGCCGGTTTTTACTGTACCTGGACATAACCCCATGCTTGCGCCGCTATCTGACTGACCGTAGGCCGCATGCCGCCCCGTGATGCGAGGCGCTCCTTGCCTCCAGCCTTTGCCGGCGCCGGATTGCCAACCCCGTTTCCTGCCGACTCCGCAAGGCCGGGATTGAAAGTGAGTGAATTCGGCTAGACCCAAGCAGGCCAAAGGCGAGCGGTCCTTGACAAACCCGCACTTTGGTAATACATTGGATGCACAATGAATAACCTGGAGGCGCACCATGATCAAAAGACTGACCAAACACGGGAATAGCCTCGCGCTGGTGATTGACCGGGCCGTGCTGGAGCTTCTGAAGATCAATAAGGAAACCCCTTTGGAAATTTCCACAGACGGCCAGTCACTGGTGATCACACCGCTCAGGGACACAGATCAGGATGTAACCTTCAAGGAAGCGCTCGAATCGGTGAACACCCGCTACGGGCGGGCACTCAAACGGCTGGCGGAATAGGGCGTGCATCCGATCTTTCTATCATTTGCAGAGGTCCTTCAGATTCATCAGGATCAGATCGATCGTTACGGCGGAGAGCCCGGCATACGCGACCGTGGGCTTTTGCAGAGCGCCATCGCAACGCCGGCGGCCGGATTCGGTGGGCGCTACATCCACCAGGACCTGTTCGCGATGGCTTCCGCGTACCTGTTCCACATCGTCAAAAATCATCCCTTCATAGACGGCAACAAGCGCACCGGAGCTGTAGCAGCTCTCGTCTTCATGCTTCTGAATGGAATTCAGGTAGGAATCAATGAGGATGACTTGGAAAAAGCCGTACTAGCCGTAGCCGAGGGGAAATGGGACAAGGCACTCGTCACCGAGTTCATCAGGAAAAACTCCCGACTTGACAGAAAATAGCTGATAAGCCATCCCCTGACCACCTATCAAAAATGTGCAAAGAACATGTCGTATCAGCAATTCTTCCGGCTGCAGGTTCCAGTGGGTTGCCGTCGGCTGGGTACATCGAAAAGGATCTTTCTGGTATTATGTGAAATTATTTCCGCATTTTCTTGCGCCGGGGTCTTGTTGGCCAGCAAAGCGCTGAAAATTGTAGGAACAGGCACACGCGGTTTCTGGAACCTCACCCACATTGACACAGAGGGAGCGTCTTGACCGTTGAGGACACCGTGGTCCGCGGCCGGCTCTTCGAGACATCCTCCGGCATCCCGATCCTGGAGGTTCCGGAGAACGACATCCTTGCCGTAGGGACCACCAAGCCACTCGCCGACTTGCCCCCGAATCGGACACGGACGCGGTGCATGTGGCACAAGTCTAAGGATCTGAGGCGCTTACGGAGAAACGGCTTGATGCATTCGGGGTCTGTCAAGACAATCCCTTATGACGCCTCACGTTGAGCGCCTTCCATTCGAGCAGCGGCTGGGATTGTATGCGTCGCTGAAGAGATTCATCGGCGGTCAAAAGCGTGGGGTCGATCACCCCTTGTTCCAGCAGCAGGTCCAAGAACTTACGCTCGGGATCCGTAAAGGGCAGCACTGCGGATAGACGTTCACGGCATTCCCTTACAAGACGCATCCCGTATTCGGCTGATTCCGCTTGGACCTCGGCCGCATTGACGCGCAGCGTAGGGATCAACTGCCTGGCCAAATCCATGGCGTCGAAGTCCACATCGCCCGAGGAGACCGTCCTCCAATCCTTCCTGTTCATCGCGCCGTAGACCACGAACCCGATGCGAAGGAGGTGGGAATCGAGGTTGTCCATTCGGAGAATCCGATGGCTGTCGAACAGGTCCCGCGCCTGTCTGCGCGCCAATAACGCCGCGAGCTTCCCGGCCGCCAGTTCATGGTGATCCAGCACGGGAATGCTCGTGGCCCTCCAAGTCCCGATGGGATGAGAGTCGCGGGTTGTCACAGGCCAAAGCGGGACACGGAACATGAAGTTGATGTCAACTTCGAGGTTACCGCTCCGGCCGGATGCGTTTTCATACCGCAATGACCACTTGCCTCCAGCGTGTTCTTCAGGCATCCGCCTGACTGTGAAACCCTCCCGAGCGAGGACTGCTTGAACAGCCTGCTCGACCTTGGGACGTTCGGCGAGCATGCCGTCACGATCTTCGGCTTCCACGTAGTTCAGATCGATGTCGACGGAGAGCCGGGGAACATTGAAGACGAAAAGATTCAAGGCCGTTCCGCCCTTGAGGACCAACTTCCCTTTGAGGAAAGGGTGGCTTCGCATGGCATCGAGCAGCCCAAGCAGGTGAGCGACCTTTTCGAGCACATCCGGTCTGAAGCCCGTTGCCTGCGCTTCGGCGGCCAGCTTCTCTGGGGAGATTTTCATAGTACCTCTCCCCACGCCCGTTCGAGCACTTCCCTTGGAACCACCAAGTTCCATTCCGACACGAGGCGACCGGATGTCCGCTTGGCGCGGTCCAGATAATGCGGTTGCCGGGGCCGCAGATCGTGAAGCGCCTTGAGGTGACGGTCCTCCACCATCAACGGTTCGCGGTGCTGTTCGAGAAAGAACCCCACCTTCGCCCCGGTGGTCGCGTTTCCGAGCAGAAGAGCGTACTCCACGACCTTGTCGAGGTCGAAGAATTCGACGGACTCCAGCGACCGCCAGATTTCCTCCCAGCTTCCCGAAAGGTCCGGACGATCCAGGACGTCCACCAAGGTCCGCTCCAGGCTCGTGACCCGTAGCTCCATACCGGCGCGCTCCGGGGTCGAAACGCCGACGTGGATTTTTCCCGCGCGGAGGAGAGTGTGTGGAAACCTCGTCCCCCGGAAAACATGGGAGCGGAACGTCAGAGGTCCAAGCGGGCGGGATGCCGAGTACGTGATGTGTGTATAAACCGAGTAAGCCTTTCCGTGAAACTCCAATGCCGTATGGTGCGACAACACCGAATCCGGCGTCAGCTTCGCGGCGACGAGGAACGGATCGACCGGATACGAATCCGTATCGGCTCCCGACGGGATGACGGCATACAACCCGCGGCGTACCCGAACGACGCGTCCGGCCTTCTGGTGGTACGCCAGGAGCGACTCCTGCGCCCGCCCGCCGACTTCACCGTGGGACGACAGATGGTTGGCCAGATCGTCTCCGGTGAAAACCGGGTGCTTTCGGAAGAACTCATCATGTTTCATCTTTGGCATCCTTGACTTGGTTTCACGTTACCCATAGCAATGTTATGGGTTTTGAGTCAAAATGTCAAGTGTAAAGTCGGGTTTATTGACAATCTCACGCGAAACCCATATGAAATTATGGGTTTCATACGTGCGCGTCAAGTGCCGAACGCCCCGTCGACGTTCCCTCCCCGCCTCCGATAGATAACCCCAGGGGCGGGCGCTTCCCGCCACACGGCGCGAATGTCGCGCCCACAAGGGCAAGACAAATCCGCAGGACAGCGGATTTGGACGGCCAAAGGCCGCCCGAAGGGGGGGAGCCATGGAAGGCGAGCATCAAACCGAGAGGACCCCGGTGGAAACACGATCCAATCCGAAATCCAAGAACCCGGCAGCTGATGCGGTAGCTGAGCCGTCGCCGCTTTCAGCGGACGGTCTGGTGCTCGTCCCGCTTGCCGCCGCCGCGGACGAGGGACTGGACCTGCCCGTGGAGCAGGTGCTTCACCTCGAGTGGGACGCGCCGGCCTTCTCGCCACGGGGCAACTCTCTCGTCCTTCCCGCGTTCCAGTCCATCGAACTCCTCCGCGATTACCGCCGGGCCGAAAAGGCCATCGCCAAGCGCTGGGCCACGCCGTTCAGGCTCCTCAAGGTCGGCGGCGCGTTCGGCCAGAAGATGGTCATGCCCGATCAGAAGATGCACGAACAGGTCCGCGACATGGTCAACAACATGGACCTCAAGAACGGCTTGGTCGTCCCCTTCTACGTCACGGTGGAGACCCACGGCACCGAGGGGCAGGTCCTCAACGTCGAGGACAAGGTCAAGGAGGTGAAGGAGGACATCGTGGTCAAAGTACTCGAAGACGGCTTCGAGTTCGAAGGCCGGCGCTATAAGTCCCTCTCGGCCATTGCCAGGGCAGCACCGGCTCCCAGTGGAACGGGTTCATCTTCTTCGGCCTCAAACCCCCAGTGACGACCCAGAAACACCAGGAGACGATCCCATGAAGAACGGTGCCGTCGCAAATCGGGAGAGCATCCGTTGCGCCGTTTGCACGCGTAAATCGACCGAAGAGGGCCTCAAACAGGACTTCAACAGCCTCGACGCCCAGAGGGAAGAATGCTACAAGACCACGCCCAGAGCTTGGGAACAGACCTCAGTTCTTTTTGCCTCATGGCGCTCTTACGCGGAGTGCAATGGGGAAGCGGGGGGTGATGTCCGCAAGTTCGGTCCAATGCTCAGTAAACGAGGTTTCCTGCCCGAGCGTCTTGGATGCCCCCAAAGACCCAATCCTCAATCTTCACTGGCTGGCCATCTATTTCAAGCATGATGGACAAACTGGACAGATAAAACCATTCATCGCTCCTGCGCGCATGGGATAAACCGGAAAATGCGTCCAGGGGATTGGGGAACCTCTTTGAGCAATGTCCCTTATCGACTGCAGGCTATGATTTTTTGGGCGTCACCGAGAGCCAAGAAGTACGTCAGAGGCAACAGTGGAGAGAGGCGAAATCCTGCATGCTCATAGAATCGGGCAGCCCTCTCATGCAAGGCATGTACAAGCAAGGCCCGAATGCCCGCGATCTCCGCCGCTTGCAGCGTCCGGAGTACAGCTTCTCGAAGCAGGTCAAGGCCGAAACCTTGCCCTTGCCACTCCTCGTCAACCGCGAGGCGGCCCAACACCATGACGGGAATGGGATCAGGCATGTTGCGCCGCACCTTAGAGGGGGCCTCGAGGGCGGCGACAGCCCCGGCAGCCAAGGCATAATACCCGATCACGCGGTCGTTTTCGGTGATGACATAAGTCCTGGATGCACCGCTGGACTGGTTTGCCAACGCCCTCCGCTTGAGCCAATCGTCCATGCTCGGTTCGCCGGAGCGAAACGACAGAACGTCGTGATTCCCTGCAAGAGGCTCCGGCGCGTTGATCATTTCTCCCACCGAGGCTTACGCGAGATGAGGGCCTTCAAACGCTCGTTCGAACTCGGGGGACTGTCCAGCAGCCTCTGGAATTCCAGGAATTGTTCGGCCGAAACCCGAAACAGCACCTGGTCGAGAATGGCGTCCTTCGCAGCCTTGGTAACCGCGTCAAGGATAAACTCCGTTCTCGTCTTGTTGCTGAGCGAAGCGGCCTGATCAATCAGGTTACGCTGCGCAGGGGCCACCCGGATATTGATGTTTGTGCTGCGGCTCAATTGAGCAGTCTGCGCCATGGCTTGTTCCTCCTATGCTGATACCATAGAGCACCGCGCATTACGTGTCAATACATTGTGCGCACAAAACCTTTGTAAGGAAATACCGCCGTTGAGGGTCTCATCTGGGGCATCCAGAATCATTAATCGCCCACGCGCATGCGCGCGCATAGAGCATGGAGGGAAAACCGGATTCGATAACCCTGATGCCCCCGATGACCCAATCCTCAATCTTCACTGGCTGGCCGCCAACGCCAAGGTCGAAGAGGAAGGAGATAAAGGCAGAGGCGGCTCGCAAACGGATCACGTGCTAGTGATCGCCGTAATCGAGCCACTGCGTGATCGCCTTAATGAGGCCACTTGGTGATCGGCGTAATGGGGCAACTCGATCCGACACGATACCCCGAAAGACCCGCTTCCGGGGGAAGCGTTCAGACCCCGTCACGTCTGCGGGAGATCCCGCCTGCTTCCATTCGTTCAATCCTGAAACAAAATTCTTGCGCAAACCCTTGTCTGGTGCTAATGAAAAGAGCATTCCTCAGGGCCCATTTTTCACAAATAATAAAGTCTATTTCAGTTTTATTAACGCCGGTCAAAACATGGACAATTCTGGCCTGCAGAAAAATGGCCAAGATTGGCGGCGCCTGGCGCTCGTATACGACAAAACAAAACCGTCAGGCCTGCTCGCGAAAATGAATCAAGGACTCTGGGATGTTGGGATATATGGACCCGTGGAAATTTCATAATAAATCCATCTATTTTCGGAGCATGGCGCCAATCTTCATCATTTCGGAGTGGAGCCGCCCAACGAATCAAATATAGGTAGAATGGGAAATCTGGCGCGTTATCTGCAGCTCGAATTCTCTCGCCACAAGCCTCCTGGGTGGTCCTGCACTTCGGAGGTTGCGGTCACGCCGCCTGAACTTTGCAAGCTCTTGGGGTTTACGCCTAAAACGGATGTCTTGTTGGCAAATGCCGACGGGTCACGCCGGTATTGGATTGAATTTGAAGTAAGCAGAGCGGACCCCGTGGCAAATCACGCGAAATTTGCCGCTACACATTTGTTCAGTCCACAATCCGATACGGATGTATTTGTTTCCATGGTCAGTCCCCATGTGGCAACAGGGCGTAGAAATCTGGGAGCAACCGCCATTTCTCTAATGCGTCATGTGGGCATGAATGCTTTTCAAACGACCTTATTGCCTCGATATTCACCTCAAGAAGTTAAGCATCTCAATCAAATGCCGCTTCATGAATTACGTGGAAGACATATTGATATCTCTTCTGAAATCTTAAGAGTTTTTGATATATCAAAACCGTTAATTTCTTTTGAGAGGTCCAGAATTCACTTCGCAGCAAATTTGCTGGAGGTGATTCTGAATATCAGATCATGGAACACTGAGATCCAGAATAACAGCAACAAGCTATTGTGGGGAAAAAGAATAGCTAAATATTTCGTATTTGATAATAGATTAAAATGGTTTGCACCAAGTAAGTACTGTGCATTTACATTCATTAATCCTGATGCCAATTTAATGTCATCTCGGTTGAAAATTTCGGATCTCAACGGCATGTCGATCAAGCGGTATTCAAGCATCGAACGTAATAACTGGCAGTTTGACGGACAGCGAGCCAAAAATCATCTGATTCACAACTTGGGGATGGTCTTAATAGAAGCTGAAGAGGATAGCAAAATTTGGGAACGCTTTCAAAGATGGCTTGGTGACAATTCAGATTCAATTACAGTTCATCCTTCCCGTCCCAAGTTTATTCTTTTTCCTTAAACGTCCGGCTTCGCTCAGGGGGGGGAATTCAACCCCTCAGTGCGTAGCCCGTTACATTGCAAGGCGGAAACCGATACTACAGGCATAGGTTTACCAGTCGGAGCCAGCACAAATTGCATATTTTAGACAGGCGAAAATTTCTTAAGCAGTAATAACTAATGCTCATCCTAAATGCTCTTCAACTGCAGACAGAGGACACCAGACCATTTCCGAGTGGATACCTCACCCGCGACGAACTGGAAGTCCTAGGCCGAATCGTCAAAACCTACCTCCCTCCGGCCGAAGACCGCGGCCTCCGCACTCAAAACGGCATCATGAGCAAAAGTATCCCGGTCGGAATATCATTACAGTGAACATAAGAAAATCATTCGTCTTGTAATATCAAAACCAGAGTATCTTTTTCGTATTTGATCCTAAAAAGCCTCTGTCCGTCAGTGCTGCCATCTTTTGATTGAGAAAAATAAGAGCAATAGGGCGAGTCGGGAGGCGATTGAATATAAAAGGATCTGCCGTCGCTGGATCGCCTGAGTGTTGCCTGCCATTTCTCGCCGTTCATTTTCACTCGCACGAGTTTCTCTCCTCCCGGGGGGAGCCGGCGAGCCCCAAGAAGCAGTTCTGCGAGCTCAGGGCGAAGCTTGAAGGTGCTTTCCGTAACATCCGGGCCGGCATACACAGTCTGCCGAAGGGCCTTCCGCCTGAAATATTCAGCCAGGGCGAATGTGGCCCGGTCGCGCACAAGCATCCTGAAATGATCGTCCATCCAGAAGGGATGGACGGCTTGTTGAAGAAGGAAGCGGTTCTGGTTGAGGTCCAGAATGAAAAAATCCTTCGGGCTGTTGCTCAGGAAATGGAGCGGCATTTTTCTGAGCTTTCTTATTATAAGGTCAAGAGGGAATTTGCCGGGCTCCTCGGCCCTGGCAAGATCTTCGTAGTCGGGCAGATGATCCGGATGGGCCAAGAAATGGTTGAGAAACCTGACGGCGATGTCCTCGATCGCCCATTGGGTGCCCGGCATTTCGAGCAGAGAAAGGAGCACCACCATTTTATAGGAGCGGACAGGGCGAAGGTCCTTTTCGAGATGCTGTAGAAACGCCTCTCCAGGGGTGTCGAGGATGTCGTTTTCGCAGGGATCCAGCCGGCCGTCTTCGCAGTAAAGCTTCGCCCGCAACCAGTTGCCGAAATGGGAGATGAAAGCGCGCGGATCGATATCATACCCTGCAGCGAAAAGATCCATGAGCTGTGGTGACCTGCCTCCAAGGTTCTCCCTGATCTCGAGATAAAAGTTCTTGAGACGTTCAGCCACTGGCGTATGCCTGCCGAGGATCGTCTTCAATTCATCGTCCCAGATCCTCTGGACCTTCAATTCCGGATCCAGGAAGCAGGATGCCGGCAGCATTTTTCGGGGGTCCGGCCGGACTTTCCCTGCAAAGTCTTTGATAAAGGTCTCGATCGACGTGTACCCGCAAAGCGCGAGCGGCGCCACATGCACTTTACGGTAGTTTCCCACGAAATCGATGGCCACCAGAAAATCCTTTCCGGGCGATCGTCGCAGTCCGCGGCCCAGTTGCTGGAGAAAAACCGCAAAGGACTGGGTCGGTCGGAGGAAAAGCACATGGGTAAGCTCAGGGATGTCGACGCCTTCGTTGAAAATATCGACCGAGCAGATCACCTTGAGTGGGTCCTTCTCATCTCGAAGGCATCGAATCGTTGCCTGGCGGGTTTCTTCGGAATCCTCCCCTAGAAGGGCCCTGGCAGGAATCCCATGGCTCAGGCTCAGGTGTCTTGCCGTATACCTGGCGTGGGCGATGGAGGAGCAAAAGGCAAGGGCTTTGATCTTGCCCATTGAAGGCAGAAAATTAGAAAGATTGCGTGCGATGACAGCGGTGCGGGTGTCCGTGCTCAGAGCCTGGTCAAGCTCGTGTTCGTCGTATTGGGTACCGCGCCAAGTGATCCCACTGTAGTCCGTTTCATCATAGACGGCAAAATACTGAAACGGGGTGAGCCAGCCGCGTTCGATCGCCTCCAGAACCCTCAGCTCATAGGCGATATTGTAGCCGCAATGGGCGAGAACATCCCGGCCGTCCATACGCTCCGGAGTGGCCGTGAGGCCTAGGAAGAACTGCGGGCGGAAGTGTTCGATGACGCGCCGGTACGTAGCCGCCTGGCTGTGGTGGAACTCGTCCATCACGATGTAATCGAAAGAATCAGGCGGCAGCTTTTCCAGTGTGGAATGGCGGCTGAGGGTCTGGATCATCGCGAAGACGGCCGGGTGATCTGATGCGGGCCGGTCCTCGGCGGTGCAGAGGGCG
Organism: Desulfatiglans anilini DSM 4660; assembly: GCF_000422285.1. Taxonomy (NCBI): domain Bacteria; kingdom Pseudomonadati; phylum Thermodesulfobacteriota; class Desulfobacteria; order Desulfatiglandales; family Desulfatiglandaceae; genus Desulfatiglans; species Desulfatiglans anilini. Next base: position 70,541 of record NZ_AULM01000016.1, on the reverse strand, counting down.
CCGAAATAGGGTAAGTTCATGACGGTTCGGAAGCTCTCCATGGCCTTCAGAAGAATTGTCTGGCGGTGGGCGATGAAAAGCATCCTACGGCAGCCGGATGTCCGAAAGTCGAAGGCGGCGAGGTAGGTCTTTCCGATTCCCGTGGCGGCGATGACCGCCGCCCGTTCGACGCCCTGTGCACGCATCTCAGCCAGTTTTTCAAGCGCTTCGATCTGGGGGGTGTTGGGGTGGACAGGCTCCTGGCGGGGTGACGAGCCTTCAGCCACTTGCTTGTCTCGGAAATGCTCGGGGTGGTAAGCTTTAGGGGCTGCGCTTTCAGGGACAGTGTGGAATCGCCGCCGGTAACCTTCGAGGAAGTCTTCGCTGACGGGAACGGACTGCTTCGTCCAGTATTGATCGAAGATCCGGACGGCGGCTTCGAAGGGGGCGGCTTCCTCGAAGGCGAGATTGATCTCGCTCGAAGTGAAGTAGTTCCACTCGATATTGGTGGTGAGCCCTGCCCCGGTGAGGTTCGAGGAGCCGATGATCACGGAGCCCACGCCGTCGCGGCGTTTAAAAAGGTATGCCTTGACGTGGAAATCCGGGGGCACCCTGTCGAACGGCATCTGCGGGGGATGAAAAACCCGTACTTCACCGCCTGGTAGAAGGCGTTCGATGTGGCTCAGGTATTCGGGCCGGGTGACGTTGCCCATGGTCGACAGGAGAAGCCGAAGCCTGCCGCCGGACGCAACGAAGCGCTCAAAACCCGTCAAGAGCAGATTGACGGCGGAAGGGGAGGAAAAGGCCGAAGCGATCCAGGCATCGGTGCTCCGCAAAAGTTCGGAACGGATGAGTTCGATCAGGTCCAGGGCGTCGCCGGGATTGAACAGAAAGGCAGGCGTGTCGCGACCGGATGCAGTTTGGGCGATGTATCCGTTGACAGCTTCAAGAAACAGTTTTTCGTGGAAGCAGCCTCGTTCGGCGGCCCTTGTACGGCGAGCCTGCTCCAGATCATGGAAGGTGAAACCTTCTTCACGGAGGGCGGCCAACACAGTCTCGAGCAGGTCGGCGGATTCCGTCAGAACGCCGTGCGAATCCTTTGCTCTCCACGCGGAGAACAGCTCGTGGGCCTCCTCGAGGATCTTCCGGCCGAGGGCCAGTCTGAATTCGTCATCGCCAAGCGTCCGCACAAAAGGCGCCTTACCGGCCTCCCGGATGATTTCCGGGATGCGGTCGCGCACGAGCTTGCGGTAAATGACCGGCTTTTCTTCTTGCTGGTCCATCAACCGGGCTCTCCCAGGGGATCTGCGGGTGCATCAGCTTCATGATGGGGTTTTTCGAGCACATACCCGAGCCAGACATCCTTAGGGCGTACCGCTGAAATCTGACGTTGAACATCCAGGATGGTGAAGCCGCTGGAGGCGATCAGCGCGCGTAGCGGCTGATCCTCCCATAGATAGAAGACGCGCCCGTCAGGAATGGACGAGGACCCGCGGCCTTCCTTGAGGGTCAGGAGGACCTTTCCACGTGGTCGGAGCCCCTGCGTAATGTGAAGGAAAACCCGCGAAAGGGACTCATGTGGGACGTGGACCAACGCTCCCACCAGCAGGATCGCGTCGCAGGGGAGAGACCGGAAGTCGAAAGAGCGGAAATCGGCCTCATGGATCTCGCATCCGGCATGGTCGGCGGCCATGCGTGCAAGACTGCGCGAGCGCTCCATGCCGACCACACGATAGCCTCTTTCTTTGAACCAGCGCAGATCGCGGCCGCTGCCGCAGCCTACGTCGAGGAGCAAACTCGCCGGCGGAAGGTATCGGATAAGCGGCTCGAGAAAGGGCGCCGGGTCGATTCCGACCGTCTGCTGGTAATAAGCTTCGTGGTTTTCCTCGTAGAATGAGCCGCTCATAGGTGTTTCAGCGCATCCCCCTTTTCTGCTTTCACAACCGCTCGGCTTGCTGCGCAAACGTGATCATCCTATACCGTCAGGCTGCTGCAAGCGAAACGAGCGCTCCAACAGGGGATCAAAGGCCTCTCGTTTTTCATGGGTGAATGGGGCAAGCCTAAGGCGATGCAAAACTCAGGGGATGTTTTCCCTTTTAAAGAACCCCATTTTTCGGGAAAGGCCCTCTTAAACAGATGTCTTCGGGAAGCGTGCATGCTTTTGCCGCTTCGCTGCTGTAGCGCCCGATTCCGTACCGAGTGAGATCGAATTCTGAGGTGCACCGCGATTCTATTCGTTTATATTCTGAACCGATATGATATCCTGCCCCTCGAGTCAACCTCAAAAACATGTCGAGGCGGCGGTGTGGCAATCGAGGCGTGGGATTGGCGAGGTCTTGACGAGGCCGGCGGGGAGGAGCCGGATCTGGTGGCAGGAGCCGGAAGGGGCAGTTCGGCAGTGTGGAAGGCGGAATTTTCGCGTCATGGCGGCTCGGCCTGCGCGCTTGGTGGGCGGGGCGATGCGGACGGTCAGATACGGGGCGCTCAACGGCGGAGCCAAGGGTGCACTGATAGGGACTGAGAAATGAACAGGCAAGGGGGGATCGCCTTTTGCCAAAGGAGGGGCGCCATTTCCGCATACAACCGGACAAATCAGTTCGTGCAAAACGACACCTCTTGCGCGGCCGCCCAGGATGACCGGCAATGCATCGTGTGCGGCATGTTCTCGGCCCATTTTTTTGCCTGGGTGGACGGGGCTCGATACGAGCGCTGCGGCACTTGCGGTGCAACGTTTCTGAATCCGGCACAAAGGTTGTCGAGCGAAGCGGAGTCCGCGCAGTACCGCCTGCACCGAAATGATCCGGCTGATGACGGCTACCGCCGATTCCTGTCGAAGCTTGCAGATCCGTTGCTGCAACGGCTGCCTCTGCGGGCGAAAGGGTTGGACTTTAACAACCCGTTTGCATCCGAGTGCACGAATGGTACTCGGAATCAGCAATCTTTGGTTGCTCCCATATCTCACTTGTTATGACATGCAATAACTTTTCCACGACGAGATTCGCGCAAGCAAATTCAAAGGGGCTTTTGCAGATCATCACCGATTATGCATATGCTTTGACCACCCTGGATCGGTTTGATCACGGGACGCTGATCATCGAGGAGGTCACGCGTCCGGCACCCTATCTGTTGACCTATGATGCGGCCATGAAAATCGTAAAGGCCATGCAACCCGGATTCGGCGGCTTGTTCGGGTTGGAAAAGGACCGAGGAACCCTTGAGCAAGAGCAGCTCAGGGCTTTTTCTTTGTCCAAACGTGTCCGGCCCCTTCCAGCCTCTTCGCCGCCCGACTGGCGATTCTTTCTAGCCGCTTTTTTTGGATACCCGGCCATCCTGCGCTGGATGATCGAGGGTTGCCTGAATTGGCGGGAGAATGGTCTACTGCAGCCGGAGAGCGTGAAGGAAACCACGGCCCCTATTTTGACGAGCAGGATCATGACCTTACGCCATTTTAAAGGCATCACACTGAGAAAGAAGGAAGAATGGGAGGATTCCTACCAAAACTACTGCTGACGCATGACAGAGATGACAGATATGCAGATTGACATCGGCTTTGGTGACATCGTTTATCCGGAGCCGGAAAGATTGGACCTACCGACCATGCTGAATTCCCCGGCGCCAAGGTTGCTCTGCTACAGTCGCGATCCGATGATCCTTGGTAGCCTAAAAATAGCTATTTATCCAGGTCAGTAGCCATTTGCCGATCTTGCCTTCTAAAGAATGATCTCCCAGCGAGCGCCCCGCCCCCTGCCGACAAGCCGAACCTTGCCTTGTTTTTTCAGCTCAGCGAGGATTTTCTTGATCAGTTGCGTGCTGGCCGATGGAAGTTGGGCTGCCAGGTCTCCCAGTGTGAACTGCTCCACTTGAGCGAGAACGGTCTGTTTTACCAGGTCGCTTTTGGCGGGACGGGCCTCCGTCGACTCCACCTGTCGTTCGAACTCCTTGTAAGCAAGGCGCAACATGCTCAGAAAATGGTTCCACCAAGGCAGAAGTTCGTTCTTGCCTTCATGCCATCCTTGTGAGCATTCGGCCAGGACGCCATAATAATCTTCCTTGCTCTGCTCGACCAGACGTTCCAAGCTGACGTACCGTGCAACCTGGAAACCATGTGACTGAAGCAAGAGTGTTGTCACCAGTCGTGAAACACGTCCATTTCCGTCCCGGAATGGATGGATGCACAGAAGGTCGAACACGAAATTGGCGACGACTAAAAGCGATGGAAGTTGTTCACCGTCACAAGCTTCTCTATAATTTCGGCAAAGGGTATCCATAATTTTCGGTGTGTCTTCGGCGGAAGTGGGAACAAACCTGATTTTCCTCTCGCCGTTAGGCAGAATCTCGATGATTTCGTTATCCCGTTTTTTCCATTCGCCTGCATCGCCCGAAAAACCACTTTGAGCGAACGCGTGAAGCCGCTGGATGGCCTTCGGTATGATGGACACTTGGCGCTTTCGCGAATAAATCCAGTCCAAAGCCTGTCGGTATCCCGCGAGTTCTTCTTCAGAGCGGTCCCTGGGCTTGGACTTTCCCAAAACCACCGGACGGAGACGGTCGGCCGCTATGGTCACGCCTTCTATCCGATTCGATGATTCCACACTCTGGATAATCGCCTGTTCCCTCAGAACATCGAGAACTTCCGGTTTCTGCCTAATCCATAGGTCTTGCTTGCCGCGGGCTTCCATACATGCGCCGAGAAGCCAACCCGTACCCACTGGGATCGAAATGTCAGCCAACTTTTTTTGGTCTAAAGACAACAATGTCGATTACCTCCATCTAATGATAGCTTAATAATGGCCTATTTCAATTCCAGTAGCCAATTCATTTTTCGAAAGGAGCGGCATCCATTCGAACAAACAGGAAAAAAAGTTACTTGTCGGAATAAAGAGTTATAAATCGGCTTTCGGCAAGAAAAATCATTACAGGTACCCCGCTCAAATTCTTCATATCAGCTCTTGTCCCGCCCACCGACGTTCCTTCCCCGCCTCCAGTAGATAATCCCAGGGGCGGGCTTTCCCCGCCACACGGCGCAAACGCGCCCACAAGGGCAAAAACACCAAAAGGAATCCGCTGGAAACACGAGCCGACAGGATACCCGAAAGCCCCGCATCCGGGGCAAGCGCTCAGACACCTCCGCGGGAAAAGGTGAATTCGATCCTGAAGCAGCTGCTGGAGGGCGAAGGGCAGCAGGCCGAACGGTCGCTCAAGAACCGGTTCGCGTCCTGGCGGCGAGGCCTTCAGGCAGCCGAGACCGGCGCATCTCGGCGTACTGTGGGAGAGCTGCGGCAGAATGCCGAAATGGCCCGCCAAATAAGGCTCGAAAGACAAGAACACGACCGCAGGCAGCGGGAACTCAAGCGCCGAAAGGAGCGGGATGCGTATCTGAGGAGATTGTCCAACGATTTTCCCAAGGCATGGGCATCGGTTCGGGAACCCGTCGAGCGCGGATCCGGGCTCGGGTATGACGAGGCCTGCCGTGCGCTTGTCGACATTTCCGAAGCCTACACGCTTTATTCGACCAAGAAGCGATTTCAACAGGAATTGAAGAAATTCATGGCAAAGCACCTGCGGCGCAAGGCGTTGATTCAACGCCTGGTAGAGGCCGGAATCTGGGAGGATCGATAAAAAATGAGCACGCGAAGCCCTAAAAACGATCGGGAACTCCCCGCCCTGGATGAGTTGATCGAGGAAATCACGGTCGACGCCTACGGTGATGATGAGCAGCTCTGGGCTTTCCGGCAAGCCTTCGAGGATGAGGTCCCACTGCCGGCCGACGGGTTCGTCATCGGTGAACCGGTTTCGCTGATGGCGGTGGACTACGATGGCAATGAACGGCGCGGTTTGACAGCAAGATGCCGTCGCGAGGACGGGTCCGAATATGTGGTTGCGGCCCCCGATGTCGTGTTGCCGCAAGCCTCGGCAGGTGCACGCTATATCGCCGCCTACCGGCAACCGTCCGTTTCTACGCTGCATGCACGGCTATGGATTGTGCCTCTGGCGTCTTGGGCGTTTTGAAGAGGCGGAGCGCCTATTGCAAAAGATGCTCTGGCTGAACCCGTCCGACAACCTGGGCGTGCGCTTTGTCATCGATGACGTGAAGGCAAAAACAGCCTGGGAGGATCGTGAAAACGAGTGAGGAGGTGCGGCAAGCAGCCTGCCCAAAAGAAGATAATCGTCAAGCAGCCTATCCTGTTTCATCGGAATCGGCCTGATCTTTGATAACCCACTGATATTCAAGGGCTTCGGTCAGCTCTGGAAGAAAGTGAACGCTTATAAGAATATTGCATACAGGGAACCGAAAATACATCGGCTGATTTCAGCGGTTTTTATTTAACGCACGCCCCCTTGGGGATCACCCAACGGGGTTTTGTCCGTTCGGCCTGGTCCTCCGATTTCATCCCAGCTTGGACAACTGGAGCGGGCGAGTCATCGAGACCCACCCAAAGTCTATCCGCTCGGTTCTGTGATGTCAGCGGGCGCGGGCCGGCTCGAAGGCCGGGACTTTGCATTTTTCGGCAGCCTTTGCGAGGGCTGGATCCTTTGTGGCGAGGGGAAGATCGAAGCGCATGGCGAGGTCCAGATAGGATGCGTCATAGGTGGAAAGCCCGTGTTCCCGAGCGAGTGAGACGATCTCTTTGAGCATCCGCTCCGGGGTTTCCTGTTCAACCGTAATGGGCAAGCCGCCCAAAAGGGCGAGAAAGCGCACGACCGCAGCGTGACTGAGTCGTTTTTTCCTTTCAGCCGCAAGCAGCACATTGCCCACTTCAAGGGGCCAGATGGCAGGCACCAAGGCCTCCGCGGATTCGAGGCTTTCGAGGACGGCCTCCGCGTAGCCGTTTCCCTCATCCTCGAAGCACCACGACATGACGACGGAGTTGTCGACCACGAAACGCGCGGACATTAGCGCCTTCCCTCCGCGATCATGTCGCGAACCGAAAGTCCGTCAAGGCGGTGGGCGCTTCGAAACTGTTTCAATTGATCGATGACGTCCCGCACGGGCGTCCTTTTCGAGGAATCCGCGGGTTGCAGGGTCGCGACAGGCACGCCGTGCTTCGTGATCGTTATTCTCTCACCCTTGGCGACACGCTCCAGAAGTTGGGGGAGATGTGTTTTTGCCTCGTAGGCCCCGATTGTCTCCATAAGCTCCCTCCACAAACAAACCAGTCTGAGACTAGTCTAAAAAAATCCACCCCGAAAGGCAAGTTTTTTCATATAGTAAACACATTAAAAATCACTCAGCTTTTATGATTAGAAGCAGGGCATCTTTTTCGTATTTGATCGTAAAAATCCTCTCGCCTTCAGTGCTGCCCCCTTTCGATTGAGAAGAACGAAAGCGCTGGAGGGTAAGACCTTTTTCGCGGAGAGCAGTCAGCATGGCCTCGAGCAGGTCGGCGGATCCCGTCAGAACGCCGTGTGAATCCTTTGATCCCCGGGCGGAGAACAACTCGTGGGCCTCCTCGAGGATCTTCCGGCCGAGGACCGGTCTGAATTCGACATCGCCAAGGGTGCGCTGATAGGAACAGAGAAATGAACAGGCAAGGGGGAAGCGCCTTTTGCCAAAGGAGGGGCTCCATTTCCGCATACAACCGGAAAAATCAGTTCGTGAAAAACGACACCTCTCGCGATGCCGCCCGGGATGACCGGCAATGCATCGTGTGCGGCACGTTCTCGGCCCATTTTTTTGCCCGGGTGGACGGTGCCCGATACGAGCGCTGCGGCACTTGCGGTGCAACGTTTCTGAATCCGGCCCAAAGGTTGTCGAGCGAAGAGGAGTCCGCGCAGTACCGCCTGCACCGAAATGATCCGGATGATGACGGCTACCGCCGATTCCTGTCGAAGCTTGCAGATCCGCTGCTGCAACGGTTGCCTCTACAGGCGAAAGGGTTGGACTATGGATGCGGTCCGGGACCGGCGCTTGCATGCATATTGAGTGAGGCGGGGCACCATGTGCGATTGTTCGACCCGCTTTTTTTCCCCGATTCAGAAGCGCTCGAAGATCTCTATGATTTCATCGTCTGTGCAGAGGTCATCGAGCACTTTCATCGGCCGGCCGAGGAATTCGCCCGGCTGGACCGGATGTTGCGACCCGGCGGGTGGTTGGCCCTGATGACCTGCTTCCAGACGGACGATGAGCGTTTCGCGGCTTGGCATTACCGCCGGGAACAGACCCATGTGGTTTTTTTCAGTGAGGCCACGCTGCGTTACATCGCTCGTCAGCACCGGTGGCGCTGTGAAATCCCGGTAAAAGACGTCGCCTTGATGCAAAAGCCTTGTGATGCAGGAGCCATGCACAGAAAAGCCTGATCTGGATCGTCTGCGGCCGGGCCGAGGGCGGACGATGATCCCCGGAGCGTCTGCGGCTCCGCCAGAGACTCGCACACGTGGACCAGCATCCGCGGTCTGCCGCGCATCGGGGCGATGAAATCGACCTCCCGGCCGTTAGAATTTCCGGTTACCGCCATATCCGGTAATAATTATCGCCGGTTGCAAGCCTTACGAGGAATCAAGGCTGGATTGGCCCCTCGCCCTAGACCACCAGGGCGATCAAAAGAGGATTCATGTGGTAATCTACCCCGATATAAGCTAATTTTTGAAGCTGTCCTCCGTTTCAGGATTTTTTACCGGCGTGCATCTTACACCACGCACCCGCCCGTTTCATAATGATCCAAGGAGAAACAAAATCGGAAAAGCGGGTTTATGCCCGGATTCGAAAACATCGTTTCAGGAAAACGAAATAAGGCCGCCCCCCCGTTTTTAGATCGTGCAAAGCTGCGGTGGTCGAAAAAAACGACGAAAAAGCGATCGAATCGGATGATGGAGGCTATGGCCGGACCCATGAATGGCCACTGTTGTTTGTTGGTTCATCCGGCAACCGGGAAGGAGCTGGAATTCATCATTCAATCGACGAAATCTATGTAGAGCGGCTTTCCAATTGCAGCCGGTCCGACCTGCAGGGCGGGTTACCGGTCCACCCGCACCCGGCTCACCGGGTCTTTCTCAAAAGGAATCCGTATCATGCGGCAGGATCCTGTCTCTGAATACGACTACGTGGTGATCGGTTCGGGATTCGGGGGCTCGGTTTCGGCCCTCCGGCTCGCGCAGAAGGGCTACCGGGTGGCCGTCCTCGAAAAGGGCAGGCGCTACCGGACCGAAGACTTTCCGCAAACCAACTGGAATCTCCGCAAGTACCTGTGGCTCCCGCGCCTCGGCCTTTACGGCATCCAGGTGCTCACCCTGCTCAGAAACGTCTTCATCCTCAGCGGAACCGGTGTCGGGGGCGGCAGCCTGGTCTATGCCAACAACCTCCTCGTCCCTCCCGACGAGGTCTTCCGAAAGCCCGAGTGGGGGCCCGGAGACTGGAGAGCGAAACTGGCCCCGTATTACGCCAAAGCGCGCGCCATGCTCGGGGCCGTGAGATGCCCTCAGGTGGGGCAGGCAGACAGGCTGCTCGCCGAAGTGGGCCGGGAACTCCGCGGCGAGGACACCTTTCACGTCAACGACGTGGGGGTCTTTTTCGGGCCGCCCGGGAAAACCGTGCCGGACCCCTATTTCGGCGGCGAAGGGCCGCCGCGCACCGGCTGCACCCACTGCGGCGCGTGCATGATCGGGTGCCCGGTGGGAGGCAAGAACACCCTCGACAAGAACTACCTTCATCTCGCCGAACGGGCGGGCGCGAGGATCTTCCCGGAGACCGAGGCCACGGCGATCCGCCCACGTGCCGGCGGCGGCTACACCGTGTTCACCCGGCAGCCCACGGGCCTGCGCCACCCCCGCCGCACCTTCACGGCCCGGGGCGTCGTCCTGAGCGGCGGCGTTCTCGGCACCGTGAAACTCCTCCAGAAATGCAGAGATGCCGGCTTTCTCCCCGGCCTCTCCCCGCGGCTCGGGGAGGGCGTCCGCACCAACTCCGAAGCCCTGCTGGGGGTCAAGGCCAACGACCCCGGCGCCGACTACTCCGACCAGATCGCCATCACCTCGGGCATCTACCCCGACCCCGCCACCCACATCGAGGTGGTCCGCTACAACCGGGGCTCCGATGCAATGGCGCTCCTCACCACCCTCCTCACCGACGGCGGCGGGCGGATGCCCCGCGCCCTCAGGTTTCTCGGCATCGCCCTCAGGCGCCCCGGGGCCTTCCTGCGATCCCTCTGGCCGTTCGGGTGGGCCGCCCGCACCTCCATCCTGCTGGTGATGCAGACCGACGAGAATCAGATCCGTCTGGATTTCAAACCCCGCTGGTGGCGGCTCGGCCTGAAGAGCCTGAACTCTTCCCTGGCCCCGGGCGCCCGGAAAGTCCCCTCGTACATCCCCATCGCCAACGAGGTGGCGCGCCGCATGGCGGAGAAGATCGGCGGCGAACCCGTCAGCGTCTGGACCGAGGTTCTCCTGGATGTCTCCACCACCGCCCACATCCTGGGCGGCTGCGTCATGGGAGCCGGCGCGGAAAAAGGGGTGGTGGACCACGCGGGCCGCGTGCACGGCTATCCGGGCCTGTGGGTGGCGGACGGCTCGGTGGTGCCGGCCAACCTGGGCGTCAACCCGAGCCTCACCATCACCGCCCTGGCCGAGTATTTCATGGACCAGGTGCCCGAGAAGGAAAAACCCTCCGTCGCCCCGGGGCCCCCGGATGGACGGGCGACAGGGACCCGGCGCCGCCCGGCCGGAGGATACACGGGCAGGGTCCTCGTGGTGGACCTCAGCCGGCGCAGCACGGAGGTCTACGAACCTGCGGACGAGGATTACCGCAGGTACCTCTCGGGCTACGGCCTCGGGGCCGCCTTCATCATGGAGCGGCAGAGGCCAGGCGTCGCCCCCTTCTCCAACGGCAGCTACCTGGGTTTTTGCTCCGGGCTCCTGGGCGGGACGGGCGCCCTCTTCGGGGGGCGCCTCATGGTGGTGGGCAAATCGCCGCTCACCGGCGGGTGGGGCGATGCCAACGTCGGCGGCTCCCTGTCGCGAGCCCTCAAACGGTGCGGCTACGACGCAGTTTTTTTCACGGGGCGCGCCGACCCGCCGGCGTGGGTGCACCTCACCGACAAAGGGGTGGAGATCCGCGACGCCTCCGAACTGTGGGGGAAAGACAGCGTCGCCACGGAGCACTTCATCCGCGAGAGGCTCGAGGCACCCAGGGCGCGGGTGGCCTGTATCGGCCCGGCAGGAGAGCGCCTTTCGCTCATGGCGGGGATCGCCACGGACGGGGGGCGTCTGGCGGCGCGCTCGGGACTCGGGGCGCTGATGGGGTGGAAGCGCCTGAAGGCCCTGTCCTTCGACGGCCGGAAGCGGGTGAGCGTCGCACGACCCGCGGAGATCAAGCGTATCAACCAGCGGTTTCTCAAGCGCTTCAGAAAATCCGGGCTGCAGGATCGCCTGCTCCTGCGCCTGACCAACCCTTTCAGCCGGTTCCTCGCCCTGACCGGGCTGCCCGCCCCCGCAAACCCCGCCCTCCTGAGAGAACTCCTCCGCCGCTACGGCACATCGGGCTTCACCCTCTATTCGACCATGATCGGGGACATGCCCATACGGAACTGGAGCGGTGTGGGGCATCTGGACTACGGTTTTTCCCGAAGCGCGAAGCTTTCGGACGAGAGCGTCCTCCGCCACCAGGTGCGCCGCTATGCCTGCGACGCCTGCCCTCTGGGCTGCGGCGGAACCATCCGGATCGAGGCGGGCCGCTACGCCGGTGAAACGGGGCACAAACCCGAGTATGAGACCCTGGCTGCCTTCGGGGGCCTGCTCCTGCAGGACGACCTTGCGGCCATCATCGACATGAACGAGGCCTGCAACCGGGCGGGGATCGACACCATCAGCGCCGGAGCGGCCATCGCCTTCGCCGTCGAGTGCTTCGAAGCAGGGCTCATCGATGAGAACACCACGGGCGGGCTGCGGCTCGGCTGGGGAAGAACGCGCGAGATTTCCACCCTGCTCCGCCAGATCATCGAACGGGAGGGGTTCGGCGACATCCTCGCCGACGGGGTGAAACAGGCCGCCCTGAGGCTGGGGAAAGGAACCGAGTCGCTGGCGGTTCACGCGGGCGGGCAGGAACTCCCCATGCACGACTCCCGGCTCGACCCGGGCTACGCCATCGCGTACCAGTGCGAACCCACCCCCGGGAGGCACACCATCTCTTCCTATCTCTACGCCGACCTCTTCGGTGTGGACCGACGCTTCCCCCATGCACGCCGCCGGATCCGGACCGCGCGCACGCGCACCGCCCGCCGTGTCGAGCGCTACCGCGCCGGTTCCATCTACATGCAGCTGATCAACGGCGCCGGCCTGTGCCTGTTCGGGGCCCTCACGAGCCCCCTCCCTGTCGTGGACTACCTGAACGCCGCCACCGGGTGGGATCTTCCGGCCGACGCCTACTTCGACACCGGGGAAAGGATCCTTTCGCTTCGAAAGGCATTCAACGCCCGCGAAGGCATCAAGCCCGAAGATCAGCGCCTCAACCCGCGTGCCCTCGGCCACCCGCCCCTGCAGCGCGGCCCCCTCAAGGGCAGACGCCTCGACATGGACAGGCTCGAGCGGTGTTTCTACGAAACGATGGGCTGGGACCTCGAGACGGGCGGACCCACGCGGGAGACCGCGGTGCGGCTTGGCCTAGAGAAGATTTGCGGTGTTTGAGCGGGCTTGGCGGGTCGGCCCGCCGCCAGCAAATGGGGATCGACCGGGCTAGTCGCAGGATCGCCGCCCAAAGGGACGGTCGCATAAAGGCCGCGGCGGACAGGTATGATCCTCCCGCGGTTGCGGTAGTATGTCAGGAGCGATTTGCGGGTGTTCGGATTACCGGATCCTCTTACGGACAGAAAGCGGTCCAATTCGTCTACCGTAAATACCGCGTGCCGGGACAGGAATTCATTCAGTTTCATAGATGAATCTTTTTGACGCATATTTGACATAGTGCCAAAAATATTAGCTTTTTCTCGCCCGTTCATCAATCAATACCTCCGAGATTTCATGGCCTGGCGAGATAAGGCTAAAATACTTGACATTTTATCGCCTACTTGTCAATTCACCCAGCGATGTTCCTTTTCCACTTCCGGTAGATCATCCCAGGGGCGCGGCAGGCGGAATCCGATAGGTGACGCCCGTTGCGGTCGGAAATCGTTTCACGTCGACCAGGAATACCTGTAAACTGTTTCCATCCGGAAATGATTTCCTGGTAGAACCTGGTTTCCACTCCGGAAATGAGTTTTTGTCTTCACATGCTGCGAAGGCCGCGACCCATGACCCTTGTTTTGTGGAGCGGGATCTGAAGTTCCGGCTTTCCGCTCAGGAACGGCACCCGGCGGATCAGCAGCAGCGGCGATAATTTTGGAAGGCGTTTACGGGTATTGTGCGCAACCTTTTGCCGGGCCGGAACATGATCGGCCATCCCGGGGGAGGCGTGCTCGGAAAGGAGATAGAGGCAAGATTGATTGCAGGTTAGCCTGCCAAATGAAAGAACGAATGAAACGGGGAGGTCTTTATGGATAGAATCAACCTTGATCGACTTCGGCGAGCGTTCATCGACCGGCATTTCGGCTGGTGTGTTTCCCTTTATATGCCCACGCACCGGGCTGGAAAGGAAACGGAGCAAGACCCGATCCGCTTCAAAAACCTGCTGCGCCAGGCGCAGGAGCGGCTGCAGGCCAAAGACATGCGCTCAGCGCAGATCCAGGATCTCTTCAACGCCCCTCAGCGTCTCCTTCAGGATCAATCATTCTGGAGGAAGCAGAGTGACGGGCTGGCCGTGTTTTTCTCGGAGGATACGCTCGAGTTTTTCAGGGTCCCGATCGATTTTCCCGAATTGATCGTCGTCTCGGACCGCTTTCACGCCAAGCCTCTGCTGCGCCAGCTGACCAGCGACGGTACGTTCCATATTCTGGCGGTCAGCCAGAACCAGCTCCGGCTGCTGGCAGGAACGCGCGACACGGTCGATGAAATCGAGCTGGAAGATGTGCCGCTGAATCTTTCCGAGGCCTTTCCGGAGGGCATCCCGGAAAAGCAGCTGCAATTCCACACCGGGACGCGCTCGACTTCCGGGGGTAAACGCGCCGCCGTCTTTCACGGACACGAACTCGGCAATGAAACCAAGAACCGCATCCGGCAATGGTTCCGAAGGGTCGATAAATCCCTGCGGGATTTGCTGCCGGAGGGGTCCTCCCCTCTGGTGCTTGCGGCGGTCGACAACCTTTTTCCGCTCTATAAAGAAGTCAACACCTACCCCTGGCTGATGGATGAAGGCATCCCGGGAAACCCCGAACGAATGAAACCCGACGAGCTTCACCAAAAGGCCTGGGCCATTGTCGAACCGGTATTCAAACAGGAACGTGAGGATGGCGCCGCCCGGTACCGGCAACTGGCAGGCACCGGGCAGACGACGGCCGAGGTCACCGAGGCGGTCCAGGCGGCGCTTCACGGACGGATCGAACTGGTCTTCGTCCCCGTCGGGGTGCAGGTCTGGGGCAGGCTCGATCCGGAGGCACAGACCGTCGACGTGCACAAGAGCCATGAGCCCGGCGATGAGGACATCCTGGATTTTACGGCTATCCAGACGCTCCTCACGGGGGGCAGAGTGTACGCAGTTTCACCCGAAGAGGTCCCGGACCAGGCCCCTCTTGCAGCTGTGCTCCGTTATTGATGTCACAGCCCATTTCAGTAAGGAGCTTTTATCGGGACTAACCATACAAATAGGAGGCGACACCATGACCATCACACTGCCCGATCTCCCTTTTTCCAAAGACGCGCTTTCCCCGGCGATCAGTGCCACCACGCTGGACTTCCATCATGGGAAGCACCACCAAACGTATGTGGCAAACCTCAACAAACTTCTGGAAGGGACGGATCTGGCCGGAAAGACCCTCGAAAACATCATCGAGAAAACCGCCGGGAGCCCTGACCGGGCCGGCATCTTCAACAACGCGGCCCAGGTCTGGAACCACACCTTCTACTGGCACTCCATGAAGCCGGGCGGCGGCGGTTCGCCCTCGGGCGCCGCCGCCCAAAAGATACAGTCGGATTTCGGCGGTTACGATGCCTTTGCCAAGCAGTTCAAGGATGCCGCCCTGACCCAGTTCGGCAGCGGCTGGGCCTGGCTGGTCCTGGGGGAGGGAAAGCTGGCGGTCATGAAAACATCCAATGCGGACACCCCCATTGCCCATGGACTGAAGCCCCTTCTGACCGTGGACGTGTGGGAGCACGCCTATTATCTCGACTATCAGAACCGGCGCGGTGATTATGTGGACGCCTTCATCCAGAAACTCATCAACTGGGATTTTGTAAATACCAACCTGGGCTGAAGCCCGGGTCTGGAAGAGGCCGGCGCAGGCCGCCGAGAGGAAAGACCTGCCGGAGCCCGGCGGCGTTCACGCAAGGAATAGCGTTTTCCTGCTCAGGACTTTCGACTGGTTCAGGAGGATCACTCAGTGGAACAGAGCGGCAATAAGAGGCGATCTGTGGCCTATTTTTCCATGGAGATCGGCATC
Organism: Desulfatiglans anilini DSM 4660; assembly: GCF_000422285.1. Classification (NCBI taxonomy): domain Bacteria; kingdom Pseudomonadati; phylum Thermodesulfobacteriota; class Desulfobacteria; order Desulfatiglandales; family Desulfatiglandaceae; genus Desulfatiglans; species Desulfatiglans anilini. The sequence continues at coordinate 55,104 of NZ_AULM01000016.1, read as the reverse complement.
GACGAAAAAATCTGCACCTACAGCGGCGGCCTGGGGGTGCTGGCCGGAGACACCATTCGTTCGGCGGCCGACCTGCGGGTGCCCATGGTTGCGCTCACGCTTCTATACCGCAAGGGCTATTTCCGGCAGCGCCTGGAGCCCGACGGATGGCAGCGGGAGGAGCCGACCTCCTGGCCTTTCGAGGAGCTGCTTGAGGAAGGGGTTCCTCGGGCGCAGGTCCTGGTCGAGGGAAGGACCGTCCACCTTCGGGCCTGGCGGTACAACGTCAAGGGAGTGACCGGGTACACAGTCCCCATCTACTTTCTGGATGCCGACCTTCCTGAGAACTCCGAATGGGACAGGGGGCTCACCCATGCTTTGTACGGTGGTGACGACCATTACCGCATTTCACAGGAGTTGATCCTGGGGGTGGGCGGCATCCGGATGCTGCGCACCCTCGGTTACAACGAGATCGACACCTACCACCTCAACGAAGGCCACGCGGCCCTAATCACCCTGGCGCTTCTCGACGAGGAAGCCAGACAGGCCGGAAGGGAATCAATCGTCCAGCAGGACGTGGAACCGGTCCGCGACCGTTGCGTCTTCACCACCCACACCCCTGTGCCGGCCGGTCATGACAAATTCCCTCTGGATCTCGCGCGGAAGGTGATCGGAGAACGGGATGACTTTTTCGGTCTGGAGGGCGTCCTCTACGAAAGCCACTTCCTGAATATGACCTATCTGGGCCTCAATCTGAGCCGTTATGTCAACGGCGTCGCACAAAAGCACGGCGAGGTGTCGAGGCTCATGTTCGCCGGCTACTGCATCGACGCCATCACCAACGGGGTCCATGCCGCCACATGGGTTTCGGCTCCTTTTCGAGAACTGTTCGACCGGCATATTCCTATGTGGAGGAAGGATAACTTCAGCCTGCGCTCCGCTCTGAGCATCCCCCGGGAGGAGATCTGGAATGCCCACATGCAGTGCAAGAAGCAGCTCATGGGGCTGGTCAACCGCGAAACAGGCGCGGGCATGGACGAAAACATCCTGACCATCGGATTCGCCCGCCGCGCCGCCACCTACAAACGGGCCGACCTCCTTTTCAGGGACATGGAGAGGCTGAAGCGGATATCCCATGAAACCGGAAAAATCCAGGTCATTTATGGCGGCAAGGCCCATCCCCGCGACCAGGAAGGGAAGGAACTCATCAAGCGGATCTTTCGGGCCAAATACGAACTACAGCAAGATATCCGGGTAACTTATCTGGAAAACTACAATATGACGCTGGGAGCGATGATCACCGCCGGCGTCGACCTCTGGCTCAACACCCCCGAACCGCCTATGGAGGCTTCCGGTACAAGCGGGATGAAGGCCGCCATGAACGGAGTCCCGAATCTAAGCGTTCTGGACGGCTGGTGGATCGAAGGCCACATCGAAGGGCTGACCGGCTGGTCCATCGGGGACCCTGTTCGCGGGAAAGGCGACGAGCGGGATCATTCAAGGGATGTCCCCTCGCTTTACGACAAATTGGAGCACGCCGTCGTTCCCCTCTTCTATCAGGATCGACGGCGGTTTATGGACATCATGGCGTATTCCATCGCCATCAACGGCTCCTTTTTCAACACGCAGCGGATGGTGCAGGAGTACGTCCTCAACGCCTATTTCAACCGCTGAAGCAGGCCGTTCCTAAACGGGTTGCTTCGCCTTCGGCGGAGAAAGAGGCGCAGGGGCCCTGAGAGCCGTGGCCGCTGGATGATCTTGCCCGGCAGGGACGCACGGCCCGCAGAGATCGAGCCGGCCGGTCAGCATTTTCGAAAACCGCGCCCCGAAAAAATGGAGAGGGGTCGAGCATCATGCAGGAAGAAAGAAACCGGGCGCTCTGGCACGCTATGGAGATTGAGGACGTGCTCGGGCGCCTGGAGGCCTCCAAGGAGGGCATGACCAGCGAGGAAGCCCGCCTCCGCCTCGAGGAGGCAGGCCCGAATTCCCTGGAGGTGGAGGAGGAAACCGGGCCGCTCCGCCTGCTCTTCAGGCAGGTCCAAAACCCCTTGATCTATCTCCTTGCGGGCGCCGCCGTCCTCTCGCTCCTGGTCGATCACCAGGTGGATGCAGCGGTCATCGCAGGGGTCATCGTGCTGAACACCCTGCTGGGTTTCATGCAGGAATGGCGTGCCGAAGGCGCGCTGGCGGCTCTTCGCAAAATGGCATCCCCCCACGCGAAGGTCCTGAGAGACGGAGGGACCGAGGACATAGACGCGGCCGAAGTGGTGCCGGGGGACATCTTGATCCTCGAAACAGGCGACCGGGTCGCTGCCGGCGCCAGAGTGCTCCTGTCAGAAGACCTCCATGTGGACGAATCGGCCCTTACAGGAGAATCGGTGCCGGTTCCCAAGAGCCCGGACGCCTTGGATGAAGACGCCTCCATGGCCGACCAGAAGAATATGCTCCGCATGTCCACAAGTGTCACGGGCGGCAGGGGCAGGGCGATCGTGGTCGCGACGGGGATGAAGACCGAAATCGGCCGTATCGCGGCGGAGGTCCGCGCCACCAGCAGGGAGGATACGCCCCTCCAGAAACGGATGCACAAGCTCGGCATGGTCCTTGGCCTGGCCGGCCTGGCACTGGCGGCCGGCGTCTTCGGGCTCGGGATCCTGCGCGGGCATGAATGGATCGAGATGCTGATGTTCTCCGTGGCGGTGGCGGTCTCAGCGATCCCCGAGGGGCTTCCGGCGGTCATCAGCGTCACCCTGGCGCTGGGCGTGCGGAGGATGGCGGGAAGAAAGGCCATCATCCGGCGCATGCCGGCCGTCGAGACCCTGGGCTCCACGACCGTCATCTGTTCCGACAAAACCGGAACGATCACCAAGAATCAGATGACAGTTCAGAAGATCTGGGCCGGAGGCCGGACCTTCGAGGTGAGCGGAGAGGGGTACGCCCCCGAGGGCCGGATCAAGGCCGAAGACGACGAGCCTATAAAGGAGCTGCCCGGACCGCTGAAAAGGCTCCTCGAAATCGGTCTTTTCTGCAACAACGCTGAACTCCAAGAAACGGACGGCCGGTGGACCGTCGAGGGAAACCCGAGCGAAGGGGCGCTGGTCGTCGCCGCAATCAAGGCTGGAATGGACAAGCGCGCCGAAGATCTGCAGAGACTCGCGGAAATCCCGTTTTCCAGCGATGCCAAGTACATGGCGACGCTTCACCGGCAGCCGGACGGCGGAAAACCCGTTGCCTTCGTGAAAGGCGCCCCCGAGCGCATCCTCGAGTTCTGCTCCCACGTGCTCAAGAACGGGGAGGCTGTGGAACTCGATGCGCGGCTTCGCACCGAGATCGTCGAGATAAGCGAACGGCTCGGTTCCGAGGCCCTGCGGGTCATGGCAGGCGCCTTCAAAGAGATCCCGCAAAGGGAGAAGACGCTGAAGCGACCGGAAATCGAGAAAGGGCTGACGCTTGCCGGCCTCTGGGGCATGATGGATCCGCCGCGTGAGGAAAGTATCCGAGCGGTCGAAGACGCCAAAGGAGCGGGCATCAAACCGGTCATGATCACGGGCGATCACGCGCTCACCGCCCTCGCAGTCGCAAAGGCCGTCGGGATCGCCGGTGACGGGAAAGCCGTCACGGGCAGTGAAATCGACGCGCTCGAGAACCCTGCGCTGGCGGAGGCGGCACTGCAAAACGGGGTGTTCGCCAGGGTCACACCCGCGCACAAACTCAAGATCATGGAGGCGCTCAAAGGGAGGGGGCACATCGTGGCCATGACCGGCGACGGCGTGAACGACGCCCCGGCGCTCAAGGGCGCCGATATCGGGGTGGCCATGGGGATAACCGGGACCGAAGTGGCCAAAGAAGCAGCCGACATGATCCTGATGGACGACAATTTCGCGACCATCGTGCGTGCCGTCGAAGAGGGCCGCGTCATCTACAACAATCTCAGGCGGGTCGTCTTTTTCCTGCTGGCCACCAACCTGGGCGAAATTCTCACCCTGGTGGCGGCCCTGATCCTCGGGCTGGACCTGCCTCTGACAGCGGTCATGGTCCTTTGGGTCAACCTGGTGACGGACGGGGCCTGCACAGTGCCTCTCGGCATGGAGCCCGGACATGCGGACATCCTCGAACGCCCGCCCCGAGACCCCGACGAATTCATCATAGACCGCATCGTAGCCCTGCGAATGGCCCTGCTTACGCCTATCATGGCCATGGGAACCATCGGCCTCTTCTGGTATGCCGGCAGGAGCGGAAACCTGGAGCATGCCCGAACGGTCGCCTTCACCACGCTTGCGGCCTTCCAATGGTTCCAGGCCTTCAACGCGCGCGCAGCCTTCCGTTCCATCTTTTCGGTGGGCGTCCTCAGCAACCGATGGGTGCTGCTCGGCGTGGGAACCGCCGTCATCCTTCAAATCGGGGCCGTGCACAGCCCCATCGGACAGATGCTCTTCGGCACCACCTCCTTGGCTTTGAGCGACTGGCTCCTGATCCTGTCGGTTTCGAGCTCCATCTGGGTCGCCGACGAGATCTTCAAACTATTGGGCCTCTATGGCAATCCCGAAAGAAGGCGGGATTAAACCGTTTCTTTGAACTAACATGGCACGCTGAAATATCAAGATGCCTTTGCCTGCCACGAAAGGAGTACAAGCAATGGAAAATCGTGATCTGATTCCCGACCATCAACTGGATGAGGTCGGTCTCCACCACCTGGGACAGGTCTACTGGAACCGCTCCACTCCGGAATTGTACGAGCATTCCATCCGACGCTACGAAGGGCAGATCGCCCACCTGGGGCCCTTGGTGGTATCCATGGGCCAGCACACGGGCCGGGCGGCCAAGGACAAGTACGTTGTGGACGAACCGAACACGACCGGGGATGTCTGGTGGGGCAAGGTGAACGTGAAGTACCCGGAGGAGCGGTTCAAGGCCCTCCACGAACGGATGGCCGCCTACCTGCGCGGAAAGACGGTCTTTGTGCAGGACTGCTACGCGGGGGCGGACAAAACCTACCGGCAGGCCGTGCGGGTCGTCTCGGAGTTCGCCTGGCACAACCTTTTCGCCCGCAACATGTTCATCCAGCTGCCCAGGGAGCAGGCCCCGATCAAGTCCTTCGTCCCGGATTTCACCGTCCTGCACTGCCCGCAATTCCACGCCGACCCGGACGACGACGAGACCCGCAGCGGGACCTTCGTGGCCCTCCACATCTCCAGGAAGCTCGTGCTGATCGGGGGCACCGCCTACGCCGGGGAGATCAAGAAGTCCATCTTCACGGTCCTCAACTTCCTGCTGCCTGAACGGAACGTGCTCTCCATGCACTGCTCCGCCAACGCCGGCAAGGCCGACCCGGACGATGTCGCTATCTTCTTCGGCCTGTCAGGGACCGGCAAGACCACGCTGTCGGCGGATCCGGACCGTCTGCTCATCGGCGACGACGAACACGGGTGGTCTGACAAGGGGATCTTCAACTTCGAGGGCGGCTGTTATGCGAAGGTGATCAAGCTGTCGAGCGAATCGGAGCCCGAGATCTATGAGTGCACCCGCCGTTTCGGCACAATCCTCGAAAACGTGGCGATGAACACGACCCTGCGCCGCCTCGACCTGGATGACGCGAGCCTGACCGAAAACACCCGCGCCTCCTACCCGCTCACCCATCTGCCCAACATCGTGCGCTCCGGCATGGCCGGCCACCCGCGCAACGTCATCTTCCTGACGGCCGACGCCTTCGGCGTGCTTCCCCCGATCGCCCGGCTCACGGAGGACCAGGCCATGTACCACTTCGTCAGCGGATACACGGCCAAGGTGGCCGGGACGGAGAAGGGCGTGAAGGAGCCAAGCGCCACCTTCAGCGCGTGCTTCGGCGCCCCCTTCATGGTGCGCCATCCCTTCGTCTATGCCGAACTGCTGGCGAAAAAGATCAAGAAGCACAAGGCGAACTGCTGGCTGGTCAACACCGGCTGGACGGGAGGCCCTTACGGGGTGGGATCGCGCATGAAGATCGAATTCACCCGGGCTCTTTTGAAGGCTGCACTCGACGGCTCGCTCGAAAAGGCCCGCATGCGGCCCGAACCGGTCTTCGGGTTTCAGGTGCCGACCGAATGCCCGGGGGTCCCCTCGGAGATCCTCGATCCTCGCGCCACCTGGCCGAATCCGTCGGACTACGATGCACAGGCAGGCAAGCTGGCCCGGCTGTTCCGGGAGAACTTCGTCCAGTTCGAAGATCAGGCTGCAAAAAGCGTCATCGGTGCAGGGCCTCGAATCAGCTGATTCAGCAGGGGGTAAAAGCGCCCTGCCGGCTGGCCGCAGCGATGTGAACCTCGGCCGCTTGCGAAACGGTATCGGACTCGCCGGAACCTGCGAATCCGATACCGTTTTGCTGTTTTTTCTCTTCTACGGACGATCTGAGGGGGCTGTCAGGCGTCTTTCCGGCAATGACGGGCTTCCGCCGACAGGAGGTCGAAAAATGCCGGCCCGGCCCTTTCCACCAGGGCCGCGAACCTTTCTCCACCCTTGCTGTGCTCCTTATAGTACCGAACACAAAACTCCAGCAGATGCAGGACCGTATCCGCATCGTAGAGGCCGGGGAGTTCTTCCGCCAGTCTCGGGTGACGCCCGAGCTTGCCCCCGATCAGCAGCCGATACCCCCGCTCCCCGCAGCCTATCGTGCCGGTGGGACAGGCTCCGATGCACTGTCCGCACCGGACGCAGCGGTCCCACTCGAACACCGGGCCGTGGCCGACCGGGTCGACCGCCACGGCCCCCTCCCGGCACACATCCTGGCAGGCGCCGCATTCACTGCAAGGGATTTCCGTTCGCAACGGCGCGGCCGCACCTATCAACCCGATATCCTTGATTTGCGGCTGGGAGCACGCATTCGGACAGTCTGCCAGGGCAACGCGGAATTCATGATGAAGCTTCAAAGGACCGGGCACCGTCCGCTCCAGAAAACCCCGCAGATCCTGCTCCAGGAAAACCTTTTCAATCGACCGCACCAGGCCGCTGTCTTCGATGATCCGATTGGGACACCCTTGCGATCCGAAGCAGGCCTCCACCTGAAAACCCTGAACCTCTTCGCTCATCCGGCTCAGAAAGCGCTTCTTCGCCGCCTGCACGTCGTCCAGCGTGACCACCTGGCGTCCTTCCGCCGAAACCTGCGCCTCCACGCGCTGGCGGACCCGCTTCCGAACAAAAAACGGCGCCTTTTTCACCTCTGCCTCGGCATCTGCCTGCCACTTCATCGGCTACGGCCACCTACTCTTACCATCTAGTAGAATTAAATTTCGCGACTCACTCGTAAGCGAAGATCACATCCGCCCAACGGCCGCAGAAAGAGGGGGCTCGCCCCTGCGTATCCAGCCAGGAGAGCCTTCAGCACTTGGGAACAGATCCAAATGCGGTCTCCGGCCGGCCCGTAAGACTCAGAAGTCATATAAAAGCCGCGTGGTAAAGGTGGTCTCGCTATCTAGCGGCACCCCCTTAACGGTGATTTCATCCCTAAACCAGGCGTGGTCCAGATTGAACTGAAAGCGGATGTGCCTGTTCGGGAACCAGTTCAATCCTACGGTGATCGACTGGGCCTTGTCGGTCCCGGTGGCAAGTCCAAGTCGAAGCAGTTCATCGGAGACTCTGAAGATTTGATACCGCCCCACCACCTGCCAGGCTCCCCATCCCCCCTGGGAAGGATCGAAAACCGCCTTCGGCTTGATGGGGAGATCGCGCGGCGAATCCTCCCCGGTCAGGACATAACCCAGATTGAGGTAATACCCGTGCACATCGAACTCGGTGGAATACTCCGTGTTTTTAACCGTCTCGAAATGTCCGGACAGATACTCCGTCTTCAGATTGAACGGCCCGCTGAGGTACTCCAACTCCAAGCCCCAGCGGGTCAGCCTGTCATCCTGGTCAACGCCAGGCTGAAAATCGAAAAACGGGGTGAATGCCTGCGTCGTAAATTCAATCCCCGAAAGATCCCGTTCATTGTTACCTGTGCTGAAGGACCCGCCCACGTACAGATCTTTCAGCGACGGAAGAGAACTCGAATGGTAAAAGGGGGCATAGACGATTCGCGCAGTGAAGTCCTTGTCGTCGACCACCGCCTCGTCATTGCGTCCCTGGCCGTTGAAGAATCCGGCGGCCCACTCCAGCTGGTTTCGGTACACCTTCCCGAAGGCCATGAGCCCGATGTCTTCCTGTGGCGAAAGCGCGTTGACGACCATCGCGCGCTCCATAAAGTCGGTCCATCGTGCGGAGTATACGGCCTCCAGGCTGAAAGGCTCCAGCACCTGTCCTGCACGAATGCGCATTTCCGGATACTTGCGGTATTCGAGCCACCCTTCCTGGAGGATCCCGTTGCGCTCGCCTATGAAGGTGCCGTATAGCCGGTATCCCCAATCGTTTTCGAGAATGCCCCGGACATCCAGCCGAGCCCTTCGCATCAGAAATGTGCTGCTCTCGGGATGCCCGCTGTCGAGGTACCAGCGTGAATCCGCTTGCAGCCATCCGCCGATCCGAAGCTGGTCATCGGCTCCCTTCAAATAGAATCCGTCGTCATAAAGCGTCCTGAGGCTCTCTTCTCTGGGTCCTTCCTGCGCCTCTGTAAGCCGTATGCTTTGCATGATTTCGCGCAGGTACTCCTCGTGCTCCGGCTTCTTGACAGCGGCTTCGATCTTCTGTTCGACCTCGGAATCCTGTCTCTTCAACTGCTCTTTCATCGCGGACAGTTCTTCCTCATGAGCCTCCATGACACGCTTGTAGTCCAGGATGATCTTCTCGAGCTTCTCGATCCGCGCCTTGAGCGCCTCCTCTTCAGAACACTGCGCAAAGGGGCAGACGACCGGACACAGCAGCCAAAAGAACGCTCCGGCGCAGGCCCAAAGCGATTTCTGAATTTTGTGGCTTATGGTCGAATTCACGCTCTACCTCCTCTCCGATTCTTTTTCCTTGCCCTTGGTTCAGATCACACCGGTCGCCAACGCCAGGGCAATCACCACCAGGAGCCCGCCAGTCAAGGTCTGGATGGACGCCATGGTGATCTTGTGAAGGAAGCGCTTGCCGGCCATGACACCGAGAAAGGCGGCGAGGGTGCCCGTAAGAATCAGCGGCCACTGTTCGGGCCCGATCGGATTGGCGGCCTTTGCCATCAAGAAGGTGGCCGCATAGGTGGCGATCCGCGCCATGTCCACCATGAACCCGATCAGGGCGTTGGTCCCCACGAAGGCCTCGGTGGAAATCCCCACCTTGGCCAGAAATGCCGATCGCAGGGCTCCCTGGTGCCCTGAAAAGCCGCCGAAAAAGCCTGAGAGGAGGCCGCCCAACAGGAGATACCTGCGGTCGAATTTCAGCGCCCGCAGCTGCGGCAAGAGCTCGAAGCAGGCAAACCCCAGCATCAGGACCCCCATGACCAGCTTGATCGGCGTGATGACGGCGGTCCGCCCTCCGATCGCGTAGCGGGCTATCTCTCCCAGATGGGAGACATAGCCGAGGGCGGCCGCCCCGGCGAAGGCAGCGAGGATCGCCGGCACCCCGAAGCGGACGACAAGCGTCCTGTCCGCGTGTTTGCCGACCACTGCGATCTTGAAGACGTTGTTTGCCCCATGGACCACCGCCGTGGCGGCGACCGCGACCTCGAGGGGAAAGAACAGGGCGAAGACCGGCATCAGAATCGTACCCAGGCCGAACCCGGAAAACAGCGTGAGCCCCGAGACAAATAGCGCGGCGACCCCGACAATCACGAAATCCACTGGATCCCCCTCTGCTGCCTGCAACGGACCATCGGACTCGCCCCGCTTGGGAGCTCCAAGGGCGCGGCGAGTCCGATGCCGGGCCTGCGCAAAACAAACCCATCATTGGGTCAAAAGGTCAAGACCTTATCGGCGTCAATGGAAAGTTCATAGAGGTCATCCATCCATCCGATAGGGCAGGAGGCTGATCCCACGAGACCGTGGGATTTCATGCAGACGCCTCAGACATAGAAATCACCCTCGAACTGGTTCATCTGCCCCATGACGTCGAACTGATCACTGCCGGCCTGTTCGAAAAGGACCCCTTTGCCCAGCATGAAGACGCTGACCTCGTCCCCCTTCTTCACGCCGACATTGGCCAGCCTCATGGCGTTGTAAATGGTCTCCCCGTCCTCCGTGGTAATGATGAACAACACTTTCATGGTCGACCTCCGTTAATATTTTTTGATAAGAATTCCTCCATCTTTTGTCTATCCGTCGCTACATCGAGAGGCAACCATTCATCCTCGAACAGAACGTTGGTCGAGCTCCTGAAAAGATACCCTCTGGCCTCTTCGGAATCGATCGTGTAGATGTTCACATCCAATTTCCCGTTGAATTTCTCTTTCATGTCGTTGGCTACGCCTATAGCCTTTCTGCACGAAACTCAACCTGGGTTGCCGCTGTGAAATACCGTCAATTTGGGCATGCTCCGTCACTCCTGGTATCTAGTGTCTATCCGGAAATGATTTCCCGGTACAACCCAGTTTCCAATCCGGAAATGAGTATTTTTTGCCAATATCAAGGAAATCAAGCATTTGCGCGGAGGCGACCTGTAGGTCGCCGCACAAGCAAATGCGCAGATTGACGCCGAGATTGGCAAAAAAGACGATTTCCGGATGGAAACTGTTATATTTCTGTGCAAACACGATCATGATGCTGACACTTTGAAAATCACGCGGCCGCGCGGACACGCAGCAGCGAAAGGACCGCCGTCACATCTCCCTTCCATCTTCATCCGGGTAGCCTCTCCTCCCTTTCAAGTTTGGACAGCAGAAACGTCGCGCCCCTCAAGGAGAGACCGAGTTTTTCAGCCAGCATTTTGCTATCCAACCGCCCGTGCTTTTTGGAAAGCGCCAGCACCTCCGCCTCCAATTCATCCAGCCAGTCTTCGAAAAGCACCAGCAGCTCCGGATCCGCAATCGAAAGCAGCAGCTCCGATTGCGCAACCTTGTTCACCAGACTCTGACACATTTCCGTCGGGTCGACACCTTCGCCCATGCATTCCGCCAGTCACAAATGCACCATGCTGGAAACCCTGTCGCCCTCCGACTGCTCGATCAGGTTCATCAGAAAGCGTTCCCGGGCTTCCTGATCCAAATCCTGCAAAAGCCGTCCCAGAATCCTGGTGATTTCCGGCAGGGCCTCTTCCGGGGCCATGCCGGCGATACTCTCGAAAAGTTTATCCATACCCCCAAGCTACCTCGTGTCCATCCGGAAAGGATTTCCCGCCAACCCATCGACCAATCCGGAAATGAGGATTTTGCTTCACACCCTTCGGGTGCTCAGTCCCACCCGTGCGGGGCAGGTCCCCGTTGCTTCACACACTTCTCGTGCCGGGATATCATCCCCGGAATCCCTGCTCTTCGACCGACAGGTCAAGGGCCATATCGCTTAACATCTTCAACACATTCATAATTCTCTTGTCCGCCAGATCATAGTAAACAAACGGGCCTTCCCGCTTCACCCTGACCAGCAGGGCTCGTTTCAACTCCTTCAAATGGTGCGAGACCAGCGGCTGCGACAGATCAACCTCCTCGACAATCGCGGACACCGATTTTCTGCCCTTGCTGATGGACATCAAGATTTTCAGGCGATTAGGGTCCGAAAGACTCTTTGCAAGAAAAGCGGCACGCTGAAGGTCATCGCCGCCCGGTTGGTGCTCCAACGCGCACTCGTCGCCGCAAACGTCCGACTCCCTGTCCGGAGTCCTCGGCCTATGCACCGTTTTAGCTGCCATTCAAAGCCACCCTCGCTCCGCCTTCGGGTCTTTCCACCTCACATGTTGTCAGGAACTTTCCACCCGGTCCGGACGCCGGCACCCGCAGCGTCCCTGTTGACGACAGGGGTTCAAGAGCGGGATGCCTCGCACACCCAGCCTTGTTTCCGGTGCGCATAATATAAATGCTCGTTTATATGTTTATCTTCATTTTGTCAAATGGATTTGGTGAGGACAGCCCTCGGGCCCCCTTTTCTCTCAGGAAAGGTTCAGATCGCCAGAGGTCCCGGCCCCGGCAAAAAACTCCTGGCTCTTATGCTTCGCTGGGTTCTCGAGCCGGCGGACGCACACGGCCCTTTCTTCGCGGACTTGGGTCCCGCCGGGCTACCCGTTCTTGTGTCCTTCCTGTGCTTTCTCGCCTCATGAAAACGAATTCCTCGCGAAAAGCGGTTTCCGCTTAACCCCGACGAGGGTATGATAGAAAAAAGAGGCGAGGTGCGAGTCGGCGCCTGGGCCATTTTCCGACCGTTTGGCCTCAGGCGGACGCTTGCCGCGCGTGAGGCAGGAACTGGATCCCCGGCCGCCTCCGGCCCGGACATCCCGAGCAGCGAATCCATTACAGAGGAAAATACATGCTGAATCGATCGAACATCCTGATCGGCATTTCGGTGGCGATCCTCACCATCTCTCTGTGGGCGTTCCTGAACCGCCCCGAGCAGGAGCCGCGCTGGCCTCCACGGATCCAGGGCTTTTCGTTTTCCCCCATGCGGGCGGGAGACGACCCGGTGCAATCGATCTACCCGAGCGAAGAGGAAATCGATGCCGACCTGGCCCTCCTCTCCGGCACGACCCACGCCATCCGCACCTACACCGTTGACGGCGTCCAGGGCCGGATATCGGAACTCGCTGAAAGACACGACATCAATGTGGCGCTGGGGGCCTGGATCGACGCCCGGCTCGACCGGAACGAAGCGGAGATCCAGCGACTCCTGAAAATCCTCGCCAACCCCCGCAACATCGTGCGCGTCATCGTGGGAAACGAGGCCGTCCTCCGGAACAATGTGCCCTTGGAACAGCTATGGACTTATCTCGACCGGGTGCGCAGGGCCACCGACATTCCCGTCAGCACGGCGGAGCCCTGGCACGTCTGGGTCAAGAACCCTGAGCTTGCGGAGCACGTCGACTACCTCGCCGTCCACATGCTCCCCTATTGGGAAGGCATCCATGTCGACAGGGCCGTGGACTACGTCGTCGAGCGGATCGACGAACTGAAGACGCTGTTTCCCGGCAAGCCCATCGTGATTGCGGAGGTCGGCTGGCCCAGCAACGGGCGGACCCGGGTGTCGGCCGTGGCCTCGATGTCCAACGAGGCGACGTTCCTGAGGCGCTTTCTGGATCGGGCCGGGAAAGAGGGTTACATCTACTATGTCATGGAGGCCTTCGATCAGCCCTGGAAGCGGACCACCGAGGGAGCGGTCGGGGCCTACTGGGGGGTCTATGACGTCGAGCGGAAGGTCAAATTCCCCTTTGTCGAACCGATCGTGCCGATTCCGCGTTGGTATATCCTGGCCGGCCTCTCGGTGCTCATCGCGGCCATCGTCCTCGCCGTGCTCTTCATCGACAGCCGGACGCTCCGCAAGCGCGGGCGCAGCTTTCTGGCCCTGACCGCCTACGCCTCTGCCACGGCCGGCGTATGGATCGTCTACGATTATCTCCATCAGTACCTGACGCTGACCACGATCATCGTGGGGATCCTCCTGTTCTGCGGGATGGTGGGGGTTATTCTGGTCCTGCTGACCGAGTCCCACGAGTGGGCGGAAGCGATCTGGATCACCGGAAGACGGCGGGCCATCGAGCCGGTTGTGGACTGCCCCGATGCCGACCTGCCGTTCGTCTCCATCCACGTCCCGGCCTACAACGAGCCTCCCGAGATGTTGAAACGGACCCTCGATGCCCTGGCCGCCCTGGATTATCCCCGCTTCGAGGTCATCGTCATCGACAACAACACCAAAGACCCCGACATCTGGAGGCCGGTTGAAGCGCATTGCAGGGAGCTGGGTCCTCGCTTCCGCTTTTTTCACGTGGACCCCCTGGCCGGGTTCAAGGCGGGGGCGCTGAATTTCGCCCTCCGGCAGACCGCTCCGGAGGCCCGGGTCATCGGCGTCATCGACAGCGACTATTGGGTCGATCCTCAGTGGCTGCGCGCCCTGGCGCCGCATTTCCGCGGGGATGCCTACGCGTTGGTCCAGGCCCCTCAGGATTACCGCGATGAGCACGAAAGCCTGTTCAAGTTCATGTGCTATGCGGAATACCGGGGCTTTTTCTACATCGGCATGATCACCCGCAACGAGCGCAATGCCATCATCCAGCACGGCACCATGACCCTCGTGCTCAAGAATGTGCTGGAAGAGGTCGGAGGATGGAGCGAATGGTGCATTACGGAGGACGCCGAACTGGGGCTGCGGATCTTCGAGGAGGGATATCAGGGCACGTACATCCCTCAAAGCTTCGGCAAAGGCGTCATGCCCGACTCCTTCCAGGATTACAGGAAACAGCGGTTTCGCTGGGCCTATGGCGCCATCCAGATCCTGCGGCGGCATTTCGGCCTTATCTGCGGCCTGCGCAAGAGCAGGCTGACCTGGGGGCAGCGCTATCACTTCCTGGCCGGCTGGCTGCCATGGATCACCGACGGGCTCAACCTGATCTTCAATCTGGGGGCGATTGCCTGGTCCGCCGCCATGATCATCAACCCGCGGAAGATCGACTCGCCGCTGATGGAGCTCTCCCTGCTGCCGCTCGCCTTCTTCGCCTTCAAGGCCGCCAAGATGCTCTACCTCTACCGCACGCGGGTGAACGCCACGCTCCGCCAGACCGCCGCAGCGGCCCTGGCGGGCCTGGCGCTCTCCCACACCATCGCGAAAGCCGTCATCACGGGGTTCTTCACCAGCGGTCTGCCGTTTTTCCGCACGCCCAAGTGGTCCCGCAAGAACGCCTTTTTCCAGACCCTGGCCTCGGCCTGGCAGGAGGCCGGTCTGGCTTTGGTGCTCTGGGGATCGGCGGTCGGCGTCCATCTTTCCAAGCCGATTCGCGACCCGGATCTCAATCTGTGGATCGTGGTTCTGCTGGTCCAGTCGCTGCCATACTGCTGCGCGGTCATCGTCGCCTTCATCAGCAGCCTTGGAAAACCGTCCGCGGCGGTTCCGAGCTGGGAAACGGAGGAGGAGGGTGCACGGTCGGCGGTCTTGCAGCAGGGAGACGAGACCTTAAAGCCCTGAAGACCTCTTCCGGGTGCATCGGGACCATACGGAAATGAAGCGTGTATCTTGACACGCTACACGTGTTCAGTCCGACTGCATCGCGGCCGGTCTCGGTTTGACCGATATCCAGGAAATCGAGCGCTTGCATAGAGGCAATCCGTAGGCCGCCCCTGGCGCCGAGATTGGTAAAAAGGACCACATCCATGGAGACCGCACCCTTCAATCATCCGGGTCTGATTATCGCTCTTGCGCTGGCAGCGGGAATGATTTCTCAAGCGCTGGCCCACCACCTGCGCCTGCCGGGGATCGTCCTGCTGCTGGCTGCAGGTGTCGCTCTAGGACCGGACGGTGCCGGCCTCATTCACCCGGAGGCGCTCGGTTCGGGGTTGAATATTCTGACGGGTTTCGCTGTGGCCGTCATCCTCTTCGAAGGCGGGATCAACCTGAAATTCAGGCGCTTGAGGCGCACTCAGCACTCAATCCGCCGACTGATCCTTCTGGGCGGCCCCGTGACCCTGGCGGGCGCCGCGACGGCCGCGCATTGGATCATGGACTGGCCCTGGCAGACCGCCCTCCTCTTCGGCACCCTGGTGATGGTCACCGGCCCAACGGTGATCAATCCCCTGCTGAAACGACTGAAGGTTAAACGCACGGTGGCCACTGTGCTCGAGGCCGAAGGCGTGTTGATCGACGCCTTCGGTGCGGTCGTCGCCACGGTGGCCCTTGAGGCCGCCTTGAGCCCCGCCCACGGCACCCCGCTTGTGTGGGGCTTGCACGTCGTATCCCGCCTGGGATTCGGCACCCTTTGCGGCTGCGCCCTGGGTATGGTCCTGATTCTGCTCTACCGTCTAAAACGATGCATCCCGGAGGGCACGGAAAACGTATTCACCCTGGCCGCAATCCTGGCCCTTTTTCAGGGCAGTAACCAGCTGCTTCCGGAAAGCGGTCTGGCCGCCGTAACCACTGCGGGTATCATCGTCGGCAATTTCAGCACTCATGCCCTGCGGGATCTTGCGGAATTCAAAGAGGAGTTGACCGTCCTCCTGATCGGCATGCTCTTCGTCCTGCTCGCCGCCGATGTCCGCCTGTCACACGTCATGAACCTCGGGTGGCCGGCCCTGGGACTCGTCCTGGTCCTGATGTTCCTGATCCGGCCTGCGGCCGTTTTCGCCGGAACCGTTTTTTCGGATCTGCAATGGAAAGAACGGCTCCTTATCGCCTGGATCGGCCCCCGGGGAATCGTGGCTGCAGCCGTGGCATCCTTTTTCGCCAACGCCTTCGGCGAAAGGGGACTAACTGGGGGCTACGAACTCCGTGCAATGGTTTTCCTGGTCATCGCCTCGACGGTCGTCGTCGCGGGTCTGACCGGTGGCTTCGTTGCCGGCGCGCTGGGTCTGCGGCGACCGAGTCAGGCAGGGTGGGTCATTTTGGGGGCCAACGCCCTTGCAAGGGGCTTGGCAAGATTGTTCAGAGAAGACAGCCAGGAGACCATCCTGATCGACTCCAATGCGGATCACTGCATGGCCGCGCAAAACGACTGCACTCGGATTATCTACGGCAATGGCCTGCAGTCCAGAAACCTGCTGCGGGCTGAAATCGACACGCGGCGCGGCGCCCTCGCCCTGACAGGCAATGACGAGGTGAATTATCTGTTCGTCCAGAAGGTGAAGGAACAAACCAGAGGGATTGCCCTTTGGACTGCCTTGAAAATGGATTCGGAGACCCTGACCAGGAAGATGCTGCATAGATCCGGGATCCACCTCATTTTCGGCGCGCCGATCGACGTCGAGATCTGGGATCGCCGCTTCAGATCGAATCAGGTGTACCTCCAGCATTGGCGATGCCGATCCAACCCTCCTCGATACGCTGAAGGCTGTCATCTGATGACGGGGTATCCGGGAAGCGGTCTGATTGCCGCCGCCATGCGCAGGGAGAAAAGACTGTCACCCGTCGGTGACGGCACACGCTTCAAGGCAGGGGACAAGGTCTATTTTTTCGTGTTCAAGCCCGAAATAGACACAGCCCGAGAATTTTTGAAGGCTGCGGGGTGGCGGCGCCTCGACCTCGAGGACCAAGACGCCTTCACGACCTCGACCTGCCACCTCAAACAGGGTAAACCCACGCCTTCGTGCGCCCAGACGGAACCATAGGGTAGACACCGGTACCGGCGGAACTTCGTGATCCCGAGCGGTTCAAGGTGCCCCATGAGCTGGTTCCAGAAGCCTGCCGGCTTCTCTTCCTCGTGCGGTCGAGCCCCTCCATCGGGTGGGCAACCGATGCGCTGCGACCGCTATCCAAACAAAAAAATTGACGCCTCGCAAATAGCATGGTAGAGGGAGAAGGCATATAATGAGCGGCTGAAGCCGTTCCGGCCTGAGCTTCGGGCCATTACGGTCCAGAATTTCGCAGCCCTTCGCTAAAAGGGCGGAAGTACATGCTAAAAAACAAGGCCACGAAGGTCTAAGCCCCCGGTGGCGGGAGCGCCTTCGTGGCCTTTTTCGTTCAGGGGTCTTCCGGGGGAAGGACAAATCACAGGAAACGCCTGCTCGGATACGGTGATTATGCGGCAACCCCCGGGTTCCTTCGCGGAATCTTCTCCGATCGGTCATGAGCATGGCATACAACGCGTTGACAGGGAAAGAGGTTATGAAAAAACATGTTATGATAGCGACGGCCATCGCGGCCGGTGTGATATTAACCGGAAACACCTGGAGCGGAGAAGCATCCGCTCAAATGGGCCGAGGGCCATCGGAGCCTTACGTAGAGAAGCGGCCGAAAGTCTCTGCAGCCCCTGAACCGGAATCCCCCGCGCTGTTCGAGAAAATCGGTGATATGATCACATTCAGTTGTATCATCGCCGGAGCCTACCAGTATGAGAACCCGAGCGTCGGTGAAGACGATGACTTCGGGCGCGGCGCCATGGCGATTCAACCGGAAGTCAGCATCAGCCCGACCCCGGCCGACGAGATCTTCTTCAAGCTCGGCTTTGGCGCAGGAAACGGCCTGAACATCGAAAAGCACCCGTTCCCCCTCGCCCCCTGGGCCGCTGATCTGGAAGACGACGTTAAGGATATCAACGGACGCAACCGGGATTACCTCTTGACAGCCTGGTACAAACATCTGTTCACTTTCGATGAGGGGCTCACGCTGGGGCTCACGGGGGGCATCATCGATGCGACCGATTATCTCGACGAGAATCCATATGCCAACGATGAATTTTCCCAGTTCATGAACGAAGCCCTGGTCAACGCCCCCAATGCATTCCTGCCCTCCTACGACCTCGGAGGGGCGCTGGAATGGGAGTGCAGCAACATTGCCCTGAAGGGGGTGATCATGCAGATAGATGAAAACGACGAGGGCGATGCTTATGATTTTTACGGCGTCGAACTGAACTATACGCTGGACACTCTCCTTGGGGAGGGCAGCTACGGCATCCTCCTGTGTGCGACCAGCCGTGATTTCAGCGGAGCAGGGGGGGGCGGCAAAGAAGCCCTGAAAGGAATCGGCCTTTCGTTCGCTCAGCCGCTTGGAGAAAACCTGGGGGCCTGGATCCGCTTCCGTTGGTGCGACGATAAGGCGGCCGTTGATTTCAAGAACCTGTATTCCGGAGGATTCGACATCAGCGGCAGACTCTGGGGCCGGGAGCAGGACAATATAGGGATCGGGTATGCGCGGCTGGGCGGCGGCAACCAGGACATCGACCGGGTACAGGTGGCTGAGGCCTATCTGCGATGCGGACTGGGCGAGATCTTCGCCGTCACCCTGGATGTCCAGTATCTGGACGACCAATATAAGGCGGGTGCCGGTGAGGATGTCGACGGATGGATCACTGGTGTGCGGTTGACCGCGGAATTCTAGCACCCGATCCGATCCATCCTTTTCACTCCGAACCCGAAGTCGGCTTGCCTTGTTTTTTCGTCCGGGGAGAGGGAATTTTATGTCATGCCCCGCCTGATCAGGCCCGACGGTCTCTGGTGGACGCCGGTTTCTTCAACGCGTTCGTCTGCCTGTCAAGGCGCCGGGTGGACATCCATCGCCCGTCTTTCCATTTTTCCCGATTACAGCTGTTTCAGGCGTAACCACGCTTTTTCAGAACCATGAACTTCATCCGACAAGAGGTTGCCCATGATGCGCAAAGTCTTTTCATGCCTTACCGCTGCAGTTCTGACCCTCCTGGCGGCGTCTTTCCATCCCGCCTGGGGCCACTTCGGTGCGATCATACCGTCCGATGACATCGTGACCAAGGACGACCCAAAGAATCTGACTCTTCAGATCAAGTTCATCCATCCCATGGAGATGCATTACATGGACATGGCAAAGCCGAAGCAATTCGCCGTGGTCCATAACGGCGAGAAAACCGACTTGCTCGGCGGCCTTCGGGCGTCCAAGGGAAAGAGCCCCGATCAGACGGAAGCCTTCACCTTCTGGACCGCCGATTTTGAAATCCGCAGACCGGGGGACTATACTTTCTACACAGAACCTGCACCTTACTGGGAACCCGCCGAAGACTGTTTCATCGTCCATTACACCAAGGTTTGCGTCAACGCCCTGGGTCTGGAAGCAGGCTGGGATCAGCCGGTCGGTTTGGAAACGGAGATCGTGCCGTTGACCCGCCCCTACGGGCTGTGGACCGGGAATGTCTTCACAGGGCAGGTGCTGCTCAAGGGCAAGCCGGTTCCGTTCGCCGAAGTGGAAATTGAATATCTGAACGAATCGCCCGGGAATACCCATGTCGTCACTCCGCCGGCCGATCCCTACGTGACGCAGGTGGTCAAGGCGGATGCCGGCGGCGTTTTCACCTACGCCATGCCGAGGGCCGGCTGGTGGGGCTTCTCCGCCCTTAGCAAGGCCGACTGGAAGCTGAACCAGGACGGGCAGGAAAAGGAAGTGGAAATCGGGGCTGTCTACTGGGTGCGCACCCGCGATATGAACTAGCTTCCATCCGGAAATGGTCTTTTTTGCCAATCTCGGCGTCCATCTGCACGTTTGCTTGTGCGGCGACCACCAGGCCGCCTCCGCGCAAACGCTGGATTTCCTTGATATTGGCTAAAAATCCTCATTCCCGGATTGGAAACTGGGTAGTACCGGGGGACCATTACCGGATGGACACAAACGGGCTTGCATCAGGAAACGGCCTTATCACCGGAATGGATTCGAAATTAACGGAGGTTTACATGAAAATCAGGCGTTGCGGAATTCTGGCCTTTGTTGCAATTTTCCTTTTCTCTGGGACCGCGCTGGCGCACAAGGTGAACGTCTTTGCCTACGCCGAAGCCGGAAAGATCTATACGGAAAGCTATTTCCCGGACGGCAAGGCCATTATCGGCGGCAAAGTGCAGGTGTACGACAGCTCGGACCGATTGCTTCTGGAGGGAGTGACAGACGATAAAGGATTGTTCAGCTTTGACATTCCCAAAATGGATGACTTGAAGATCGTCATCGACGCGGGCATGGGGCACCGAAACAGCTTCGACCTGAAAAGATCTGACGTGGAGACCGGCAAGTGATCCGCCTGCAAAAAGCCTTATTGACAGGTCTTCTGTGGGTTCTGCTTTTCGGCCCGCCTGCCCCCGTCCATGCGCAGGATCTTCCCGAGGGACAGACTCAGGCCATGATGGCCCTTCTTAAAGAGCAGAACAGCGCGCTGTCAACGGATCTCCGGCGCATTCAGCGTGAAATTGCAGCCCTGCGGGCCGATCTTTCCATGCCCGGCGTGAAAGACATCTTCGGGGGCATCGGGTATATCTTCGGCCTGTTCGGGGTCGCGGCCTTCGTCGCCTCCCGCCGGAAATCCCCAACCCCTCCGGCCGGATGAAGAACATCTCGACAACGGTTTCACGTGAAACACGTGCGGAGTCATCATAAAGGGAAAGACGCTTGTCGAATAAGGGTGAAATGATGAGCTCGCGACTACGGGGGAGCGCAACTTGACCATCGAAGTCCTCATACTCCTGGCCATCGTCGCTGCAGCCTTCGTCCTTTTTGTCGGGGGATGGCTGAGGGTGGATGTCGTCGGCCTGCTGGTGCTCTCCGCCCTTGCCTTGACAGGCCTTGTCAACGCCCAGGAGGCGCTGGCGGGGTTCAGCAGCCCGGCGGTGGTCACGGTGTGGGCCCTGTTCATCCTGTCCGCCGGACTGACGCGCACCGGCATCGCCCACCAGCTCGGGCGGCCGCTGCAGCGCTTCGCCAAGGGCAGCGAAGCGCTGCTCATAACGGCCCTGATGGTTGCGGCCAGCCTGCTCTCGGCCCTCATCAACACGGTCACGGTCGCCGCGATTCTGCTGCCGGCGACGATGGACCTGGCCCGGCGCAGCGGACGCCCCCCTTCGCGGCTGCTCCTGCCCCTGGCGCTCGGGTGCCTCCTCGGGGGCCCGTTCACCGGCATTTCCACCCCTCCCAACATCCTGGTGACCGACGCCATTCGCAGCGCCGGCCTGCAGCCCTTCGGCCTTTTCGACTTTACACCGATCACCGGTGCCATCGTTGCTGCCGGGATCTTGTTCATGGTCGTGATCGGAAGGCGTCTGCTCCCGAGCCGCACCACCCCGCAGGAAGGCGTTGACCGCCCCTCCATCGGCACGTCTTATCAGCTCGCTGCCCACATTTTTACGACACGCATCCCGAAAGGCTCTCCACTCGACGGCCGTACCCTCGCCGAGAGCAGGCTCGGATCGGCCCTTTATCTCACCGTGCTGGCGCTTCAGCGAAAAGGGGTGCTGATGCTCGCTCCGCGTCCGAACGACATCCTGCAGGCAGGCGACACCCTGGTTGTGCATGGCACCCCTGAATTCCTGGAGGGCTTCCGTGCCAGCGAGCACCTCCAGGTAGAGCCGGTCGAACTCGCGCAGAACCTCTTCCCGCGATGCCTGCAAATCGCTGAGGCGCGCATTCCCGAAGGCTCGCCGCTGCTTAGCTCTACACTGGCGGAAAGCGGCCTGCGGCGCGAACATCGCGCCCAGGTGCTCGCACTCCACGCCTCGGATGAAACCGAGGTCAAGGATCTGCGGCGCCATCGTCTGGCCGAAGGCGAAAAGCTGATCCTGCAGGGCGAGTCTGAGGCCCTCGAAAAGCTGGCGGCCCTCGGGCTCATCTCGGATCTGCATATCGTGCCGGATCACGAGGCAGGCATCCTTGCCGCCAGGCGCACCGAACTTCTGCCTGTGCGCGTTCCTGCGGGATCGGTGCTCGCGGAGCACAACCTGATAGAGAGTCGTCTGGGAAACGGGTTCGGTCTGACGGTGATCGGCCTCGCGCGCGGAGAGGAAGTGCTGTGCATGCCATCACCGGACGAAAAGATACAGCCTGGAGACCTTCTGGTGCTGCAGGGCTCGACCCGAGACCTCGAGGTGCTGGAAGGGCTTCAGGATCTGGAAATCTCGGAACGGTCCACCAGCCTGGCCGCCGAACTGGAATCCCAGCAGATCGGCGCAACCGAGGTTTTGCTCTCGCCCAGAACCAGCCTGGCCGGCCGGACCCTCGCCGATCTCCTTTTCCGCGAGCGTTACGGCATCAGTGTCCTCGCCATCTGGAGAAGGGGCCGCGCCTATCGGACCGGTCTTCAAGACATGCCGCTCCAATTCGGAGACGCCCTCCTGGTATATGGACAGCGTCAAAGCCTGGAAAATCTGGCCCGCGACCCCGATTTTCTCGTACTCGACGAAGCGGCCGCCCGGGCGCCCCGCCTCGAAAAAGCACGGGTTGCAGTGGCCATTATGCTCGCGGTCCTCGCAAGCGCTATCCTCGGCCTGGTACCGATCGCCATTGCCGCCCTTACCGGTGCCGCGCTGATGGTGCTCTTCGGCTGCCTGAGCATGGAGGAGGCCTACCGGGCCATCGAGTGGAAAGTCGTATTTCTGATTGCAGCGATGCTGCCGCTCGGAGCCGCCATCGAAAACACGGGTGCTGCCCAGATGGGGGCCGGCGCGTTGGTCGCCGCCGTCGGCGATCTCGGCCCGCGATGGGTCGTCGCCGCCCTCTTCGTCATCACAGTGCTCGGCACCCAGATCATCCCCACGGCGGCCCTGGTGGTCCTCATGGCACCGGTGGCGCTGAGCGCCGCCGCATCGCTAGGGATTTCGCCGCATCTCCTGATGATGACCGTAGCCATTTCGGCCTCGTCGAGCTTCGCGAGCCCCCTCTCGCATCCCGCCCATCTACTGGTCATGGGACCGGGCGGCTACCGCTTCATGGACTATGTGAAGGTCGGCGTCCCCATCACGATCATCTCGCTGCTTGTCTCCGTCGCGCTGCTGCCGGTCCTGTGGCCGCCTTTCGGATAGTCTTTGGCCACAGAAGCAGGCCAATAGGTCCGGCCGCGGCCCGGATCCAGTTTTTTCGACCGGCGCGCAATCATGACAGCACCTCGGCCTGCACAACAGCATCAAGGGCGGGTGAAATTCCTTATAGGGGCCAAATCCTGGAGCAGTGCATCCGCTCTCGCCCCGGAATCGAACGGTTTCTTTCCCTTCCCTTTATAAAGATTCCGAAGGCTTGACCTTTTATCATCGTAATTTCCTGTTTGACATATCGGATTAAATCACATATTATCGTTATCAATAATCGCAAAAGGAGTTCTTGCGTGGACCGGCTTCGAGGCTTTACCTATCGGTCGAATCTGTGAACGTCTCAACGTCTCGCTCGGGGAATGATCTTTTAGCCTCTGATCAACAGGTATACGAATGAGAGCAGGTCCGTTCCTGGTTGTTTTCGAGTCTGATCATATGGCGGTTTTCTTTCATCGTAAATCAAGGTTCAAAAGGCGTCTCGAAATCCTGAGGCGAGGCGATAAAAAGTCCACGATCGCTGCAAGCAAAGCAGACGAAATCATTAAGAATCTTATCGGGGAGGATTTCTCGCTTTTTGATGATATATACAATAAAACCAAACACGGGGAATTGCGAATTGATAAATGCATAAAATACGACTTGGGGAGTGGATACCGGCTGATATGCATAGAATATGGCGGCGATATTTTCATCACTTATGTGGGTACCCATGACGATTGCGATCGCTGGATCGAAAACAATAGGCGCTTTGAACCGGACTTAACGGATGCGATAGATGAAAAAAACCCTGAGGATTACACGCAGAGAGACAATAAGCCTCTGGATTTAAGTCGCGATGAAGAAACGGACTATGACGAAATCCTCATGAAGAAGATCGATCAGAATGTTCTCAGGAAGATTTTCTGCGGTCTGTGCAGTAAAGACACCGACTAGATAAAAAGCCGCAAGAGCTTTTAAATCAAATCGTAAAGCCGCTCGGGATAGCCATAGCTCTCTTAAATCATAAATCTATTCCCCCGCCAGAAGCGCTGCGCCGAAGGCACCCACGGACTGCGGATCCTCCGGCACGAGCACCCTTCGGCCGAGCCTTTCCTCCAGCAGCCGGCGCATGCACGGATTCTTGGCAACACCGCCGGTGAATACGATGTCTCCCCCGGACGCAATCCGGCTGATCATGCTCGCAGCCCGGCGGATGACGCTGGCGTGCAGGCCGAGGGCGATCTCCAGCCGGTCGTTGCCCTTCGCGATCAGGGAGGTGACCTCCGATTCAGCGAATACGGTGCACATACTCGATATGCTGAGTTCTCTGTTCGCTTTAAGGGCCTCTTGGCCGAAGGCTTCGATGGCGAACCCCAGTGTTCTTGCCATAATCTCCAAAAATTTCCCGGTACCGGCGGCACAGCGGTCGTTCATCTCGAACTTTTTCACCTTCCCGTTTTCGAACAGCGCAATGGCCTTGCTGTCCTGCCCGCCGATGTCGAGCACGGTTTGGGCCTCGGGGAAGATTGCACGTGCACCTCTGGCGTGGGCCTTGATTTCCGTCACCGTCGGTGCATCGAAGGAGATCTCGAAAAGATTCCGGCCATAGCCGGTTGCCATGATCCGGTCGAACGTCACCTCCTCGGTCAGCCGCTTCGCCTCGGCCATCGGGTCGAACCCGGTGTCGGCCTGCACGCTGGAAACGATCTCGCCTGCTTCACCCACAACCACCAGTTCAATGGTGCGAGAACCAATGTCGATTCCTGCAAAACGCATGTGTATCCAAACCCCTCTTCGCCCAGGATGCATGCACCCTGAACATGTCCGTGAAAAACAACGGCCTTCCCTTCCGGAAGACATAGCCCTGCGGAGAATACCCACCGCCGGACGGCGCGGCGGTCTTGATCCAACAGGAAACTTGGGACCGCCTGAAGCCGAAGCAGCCGGAGGCAACCCTTGAGATCAGCGAAAAAACCCGTCTGAAGGGACGCTGTCTGCAGCCTGGCTTACCGAAGCTGTTCGACGAACGCCTCCACCCGAGTCCTCAGCTGGCCGACGTCCTCCATACTGTAGTCGGTCTCGATGCGCAGACAGGGAATCCCCATATCTTCCAGGGCTTTTTCGACCGGCATCGACTCCATCAAATAAGGCTGGCAGAACTGGAGTCCATAATGGATTACACCATCCGCATTGTAGGCGGCGACCATCTCCCGGATGTGCTCGAGCCGATCGGGATTGGGCGTAAAGATGGCGCAATCGATTTCGAAATAACGATCGACGATCGCATCCAGCATTTCATCCACGGTTTCACCGGTTTCATCCGTAAGATTGCGGGTGCCGCGTTCGCCCACGCAGGACTCCTCACCCACGATCACCGCCCCGGCGCCTTCGACGATCATGGGGAGTTTCCAGTTCGGTACGGCCTGCGGACAGCCCGATATCAGGATACGCGGGGTCTTTGCGGGGAAGACGCCTTTCTTCAGCTCGATCCGCCGCTCCAGCTCGTCGCAGATCTTGTTCACGG
Source organism: Desulfatiglans anilini DSM 4660 (assembly GCF_000422285.1). Lineage (NCBI taxonomy): Bacteria > Pseudomonadati > Thermodesulfobacteriota > Desulfobacteria > Desulfatiglandales > Desulfatiglandaceae > Desulfatiglans > Desulfatiglans anilini. The sequence goes on along the minus strand of NZ_AULM01000016.1, from coordinate 29,383 downwards.
ATTCAGTGAACCGCGCCGGGTTGTCATAGAAAAAGACCTGATTGACCAGCAGGGCATCCAGTCCCGATACGGGCGCCGGATCGGCCTTCCGGAGCAGCGACAGCCGATGAACAGCGGCGCGCTTGGCATTGACCGTACGTACCGCCTGCTTCAGCGATTCGGCGGTCACCGGAATCCCGGTGAGATCCTCGACGGCTTCCTTGAAACGCAGATACTCCGCCTTCAGAAGGGCCTTCCCGTTTTGGGATTTGACCTGCGGGAGATCCATGACATAAAGGTTTTTGACGAGATCCTTCAAGGACTCGTAGGCCTTCTTCTTGCCGTCGCAGGTGTTCTCCCCAACGATCATGTCCGCGCTCTCGAGATAGGGGCAGACCTTGCCGATCTTGAAGCCGAAGGAGGATTTGATCAGGGCGCAGGTATTGCGAGGCAGGATTTTTTCCACATCCTCCATGGCGAAGTCCGCCCCCGAGCAAAGTCCCACCAGGGTGGCATTGGCGGCCAGGACGATTTCCTCCGGCACGAAAACGCAGTAGGAGCCGATGATCTTCCGCCCGGCTGCCTTCTCATCCAGCAGTTCCTTGATCCTGAGGCCATGGACTTCGCTCATGACGAAGTCGAAGTAGCCCATTCCCTCCGGACGGTCTTTCTGCGACATGTAGATGTCCTGATAGGCCTGTCCCAACACCGCCAACAACGCATCGTGGGCCGCCAGGTCGAGCCCCAGGTCCGCCCACATGGATCGGTAATCCTCTGCCATGGTATTATGCTCCTTTCGATTCTTCTCTTCGGTTGAGCTTCCGCTTTTTGCATCGGTCGACCAGATGGTACGACCCCTATACGTTCCGATGCCTGTTTGCCCGCCGGTACTATCGGCCCTATAGCCCCATGAAACGATGCCTCCGGCGGGCGGCGGCGCGCCGAATTGGCGGGCAGGCTCGCGGCGCTCGGCTTCCCGGCGCGAACCTCCGCAGAACGATGGACCCTTTACTCGGATTATCGAGTCTTAAAGAGACCGCCGGAATGCATAAACAAGAACACATGATAATATAAATTTTAACGATTTGTCAAACAGGAAATACTGATATTAAAACCCATCTTCATCGGGGCATACAATGATTTCGCCTGCACCGGCCGACACCTCGAAACCCTTGTAGGAAATCGGCTCATACCGGACACCTCACGGACCTCGGGCAGAGGAGCTTTGAGGGAAACGAAACTCTCTACGGCAATGTCAAAAATGGCGTGAATTCAAGCCTGTTGAGACCAGGTCGTCGGCATTTGTCTCCACGCCCTCCGGACGACAAGGGGCTTCTTGCATGGGAAGCCTTTCAGCCTATCGAACCTGCCCTTCAAAATTTGGTTCGCGTGGGGTTTCGTTGGACGTGCGGCAGAAAAATCGGGATTGCCGGAAGGGATTTTCATGGTAAGGTGTTCAGGATTTGAGATGAGTCTTCGGCACCCGTCCGGCCCAGCCGGGCACAACTACTCGGCGGGCCGGAACCTGTGCCGACACCCGCTAACGGGCAGTGCACTGGTAGGGCAGATGAAGGAATCATCGCCGATCATTGAAGTCGCCGGCCTCGCCAAGCATTTCGGCGATGTCGCGGCCGTCGAATCCGTGACCTTTCACATCCAGCCGGGTGAATTGTTCGGTTTCCTGGGCCCCAACGGCGCGGGCAAGACCACGACCATCAATATGCTCACCGGCCTGGCACGACCGGATTCAGGGTCGATCCGGATCGGCGGCATCGATTGCACCGCCCGGCCACGGGCGGCCCAGCACCTGATCGGGGTGGTCCCCGACGAAAGCAACCTCTACCCCGAACTCAGCGGTTTTCAGAACCTCGCCTTCTGCGGGGCCCTTTACGGCATGCCCAAACACGAGAGGCACGGGCGGGCCCGCGAGTTGCTGGACCTCTTCGGACTGACTGCAGCCGCCGACCGCAAGTTCAGCGGCTATTCCAAGGGGATGAAGCGTAAACTCACCATTGCCGCTGGAATCATTCACCGGCCCCGGATCCTTTTCCTGGATGAACCGACGACCGGGATCGACGTGGCGAGCGCGAGGCAGCTGCGGGAGCTCGTCGCCGAATTGAACCGGGCCGGTACGACCGTCTTTCTGACCACCCATTACATCGAGGAGGCGGAACGCCTCTGCCACCGGATCACCTTTATCGTCTCGGGACGCATCGTCCGGGTCGATACGGTGGAGAGCCTGGTTCAGCCCATCCGGGAAAAGCACGTCCTGGAGGTTTCCTCTGTGAATGATCCGTCCGATCTCCTGGTGCGGCTGGAGAAATCCTTTCCGGGACATACCTTTGCCAGGCCCGGGCGGGGGCTGGTCCGCGTGGAGGCCGATGAACCCATTCGGGTCGGACCGTTGGTCCGTTTTCTCGAGGATCAGGGGGGCGAGGTTATAGAGGCGCGAAGGATGCGGCCGACGCTCGAGGATATCTTCGTGAAGGTTACCGGGATCGAAGCGGATGCCATGCGAAAAGAAAAGACCAAGGCGGGAGACGGCGGCCGATGAAGCTCTGGATCGCCTTCTGGAATATCCTGGTAAAAGACATGCGGACCTACTACCTGAAGCCGCCGAATGTCAGCTGGGGACTCGTCTTCCCCCTCGCCTGGACCGGGATGTTCTTCATCAAATCCGGAAGCGGCCTGGAGAGCATCCTGCGCCTGCTGCCGGGTGTGGTGGGGCTCTCCATCCTCTTCGGAACGACTTCCCTGCTCGCCGTCACGGTGACCTTCGAGAAGAAAAACCGCTCCTTCGAACGGCTGCTGCTCGCGCCGATCCCTTTCGAGTTTCTGATGCTCGCCAAGACCAGCGGCGCCATCCTCTTCGGGATCGCCAACGCCTTCGTACCCGTGGCAATGGCGGCATTTTTCACCGATCTGTCGGGCATAGCCTGGGGCATGTTCACCTGCGCGGTCGTCCTGATCGCCGTTGTCTCGACCTTTCTCGGTCTATTCATTGCAGTGGCCGTAAGCGAAGTCTTCGAGGCGCAGACCTTCTCCAATTTCTTCCGCTTCCCCATGGTCTTCCTGTGCGGGCTTTTCTTTCCTATCGACAGGCTCCCCGTATTCCTGAAGCCCCTGAGCTTCATCCTGCCCTTGACCTACGGGGCGGACATCCTTCACGGGGCCGTACACGGCGGGCACATGCTTCCCTTCGCCCTCGACTGGCTCATCCTGGGGCTGGCCTGCATCCTGCTCTTCGGGGTGAGCCTGTGGAACATCCAGCGCAAATGGATCGTCTGAGCGGCGGCGCAGACCGCGTCATCGCACGCGGCCATCGCCCGAAGCCAGGGTGAGGGCGGCCCCGCAAGAGTGGAAGCAAAGCTCCTATCCGGACGTAGCCGCCGTGCGCCCGGCAGTCGAGCGCGTATGGCGCTTGAAGAACTGCCATACAACCTCCCCCGCATGGATGTCCATGCATTTCCTGCCGATCAGCCTCGGCCTGTCTGGGGCATCGATCCCCGGAACACTATGACCGCCACCTTCGACGACATAAAGCAGCACCTCCAGGGATCCACCCTCCTTTCGATAGGTCAAACGTTCAATGCGGCATTCATCATCCGGTGCAGTATCGGGAAGCATGACCCTTTCCGGCTCAGAGGTTATGTCATTGGCTTTGAGCCAGTAGGCAAGGCTCTCTTCAGTGGACAGGACCTTGCCGAATTCATAGCCCAGTACGCTCAACTCCCCTCCCTCCAACAAGAAAATGGGATCCTCGGTCCCGTTCATAATCAGCACAGACAACGGAGCTGCGGGCTCCTCTCCGGCGATGGGCAATGCGATGTTCGATATGAGCGGTGCAATAGCGGCCAACCTGTAACCGATCTCGATCCCTAATCGATGGGCCATCATGCCGCCATTCGACAGTCCCGTGACATACACCCTGTCTTCATCGACTCCGAATCCCCGCACACAATCGTCGATGACCGCCGAAATAAAACCCACGTCGTCAACGGCTGTGATGTCCTTAAGAGGCCTTAAAGACTTTTCTTTACCGTCATTCCACTCTCCATGAAGCCCTTTCGGATACACCACGATGAAGCCTTCACGGTCAGCGATCTCGTTCAAGCCGAACCAGTCAGACAGGGTTTCGGCATCGGTGCCCCCGCCGCCATGAAGAACGAAGACCGCCGGCATGGGTGCGTCCACCTTCTTCCCCTGCGGGACGTAAACCCAGTAATGCCGGTTCACACCATGGACCCTCAGTTCTTTCCCCAGCAATTCGTTTGGTTCGGCCGAAACGGACACCCCCAGCGCAAAAACCAGAAAAGCTGAGGCGCATGCAGCCCCCTGAACCCGGAACTTGGCTCTTCTCATGGTGCACCCTCCTGCCACTGTCTGTAACATCAGGGAACCAGCGTCAGCACCCTTTTCACTACGTCTCCGACCGGCCTGCCTCCGTTTCACACCCCTCCAAGAGTCGCTTTTCGCAGCCGCTCTCCGGCGAATCATCCCTGTTCAACCCCGGAAGCACGTCCCGGAAGGCCTCTCCGTAGATATCCCAGATGGTCACGAACAGGGCGGCGACGATCGGCCCGAGGATGAATCCGATCACGCCGAACAGGGCAATCCCGCCCAGGGTGGCGAAGAAGATCATGAGATCGTGCATCTGCGTATCTTTACCGACGAGCCGGGGCCGCAGCAAGTTGTCCAGGCTGCCGACCACAACCCCGCAGAAGACCACCAACCCTATCGCCTTGAGGTAGCTGCCGCCGAGTGCCAGGATGATGGCCGCCGGCACCCACACCAGGGCTGAACCGATGGCAGGGATGATCGACAACACCGTCATCACGGTGCCCCAGAACACCGCGGCATCGATGCCCACGACTGCGAAGGCCAAACCGGCCAGAATTCCCTGCAGCGCGCCGATCACCGCCGTACCTTTCAACGTCGCCCGGGTCACCGAGGTGAATCGGGCCAGCAGCCGTCTTTCGTCCCGCTCTTCGAGCGGCAGGTAAAAGAGGATGCGATCGAGGAGCCGCCGGCCGTCGATCAGGAAAAAATAGCTGACGTAGAGAAACACGAAAAACATGAAAATGAAGTTGACGGTCCCGATCGCCCCGGCAGACAGATTGTTGACAAGCAGCGAACTGGCCTTGCCGGCGAGTTCACCGGCCTTGCGCAGGATCTGATCATGATAGGGCAGGATCTCTTCGTAAAAAGGGATCTTCTGGAGATAGGCCGTCAATCCGGCCGGCTCCGCGATCTGCCGCTGGACCCAGGGCGTGACGGTCTGCCCCACCTTCAGGGCCTGGGCTGTGATGATCCCGGCCAGTCCGGACAAAGGCACCAGGATGACGAACCCGAAAAGGAGCAGGGTCAACGCAGAAGCGGCCCTGGGACGCTCGCCGAGCAGGCGGGTAAGCCGGCGAAAGAGCGGTTGCGCCATCGCTGAAAAGATGCCTGCCAGCAGAATAGCCATCAGGAATTGGCTGATCATGGCCAGGAAAAGAGCCGAGATCAGCAAGACGAAGAACAGCAGGAACAGAATATCGACGGTGCGGCGCTGCATGGCATTCCTCCGTTTCATCGCCTCGGCGGCTTCCCCCGCTGATGGATGTCATCCGGAAACAGATGAGCGGTGCAATCAGGGTTCCGATCCAGGAATAAGACCTCTTCTTTAAAGGCTGCATCGGTTCGGTCCCGCCCTCCAGGGCGGCCCGGTTGGGCAAGACCGTGAAGACCAGGCTCTTGCGCCGAGGTGATTTTGGAGCTGTCGCGAAGCCGGAGATTCAGATAACCCGCTCAATCGCCCGAAAAAACCCTTTTCGGAAGGACAGCGATCGGGGCCGGAGCGAGGTTCGATCGGGCGGCGCTCGGACATGCCCCTGGCCGGGGTTCCACTGGGCCCATCAGCTGAACACTCGCGAAATTCTATCGGCCTGAAGCGAATTTATCAAGAAAGGAGATAGGAATTGCAAAGAAGCCGATTCCGTTCAAGAAGGCAGGGGCGCGACCCTGCGATCCTGAAAGCCGGAGGAATCGATCCATCAAGAGGAAACGGGGGGCTTGAGGGCCTCGAGCAGGTAAAACCCGGGCTCGTCGATCGAGCGGCGGACCGCGAGCCCGGCCTCCTCGAAGAGGCCTCGCATGGCGCCGGCCTCGGGCAGCTGGTCATGCATGACCGGGGTCCCCGCCTTGCGGTGGTGGTCGTTGATCTCGCGGGATGAATGAAAGTGCGCCACCGACAGGCTTCCGCCCTCCTTGAGAACCCGGGAGAGGGCCGCCAAGGCCAGCGGCTTGTCATCGAAATGCGGGAAACAGGCATAGCAGATGACGACATCGCAGGCAGCGTCCTCGAGCGGGATGTCCTTCACGTCGGCCACGATGAACCGCACCCGCGGGTCCGGGTGAAGCTCCCGGTTGACCGCGATCATGCGGGGGGCGTAGTCGAGTTCGAAGACCAGGCCGTCGGCTCCCACCCGCTCGAGCAGATGCGGGACCAGCACCCCGGGGCCGCACCCGACATCCAATACGCGATCCCCGCGCCGGACCGGGATTGCCTGAAAAAGCCGCGCGAATTGATCGCGATGCCGGTCCATCCTGCCGGTCGCAGGGTCCCGGTAAAAGGTGTCCATCCACCTGGGGGCCCTCTCATCGAAAAAGGCGCGGCGTTCCTCATAGGCTGCGTCCTGCTTTCTCGAACTCATCTTTCCTCCGTCCATTGCATCCACTGGCAGGCGCGCAGGGCCTTGGCCGTCTCCCGGTCCACCCCGTACACGCTCTGGTAAAAATCCAAAATCCACTCGGCAAGGTCCACATCCTCGAACCGCTCGGGATAGGCCGCCTTGGCCATGACCATGACGTCGATCGGATATTCGAGCCGCTTGTCGCAGTTGCACGGGGTCCAGGGCAGGGCCAGGACCCGGCGGTTCCGGACCGCTTTCAAGTCCTTCAGATGCCGGTAATACGGGGCATCATAGAGTTCCTGCGGCGGATGATAGCCGTAGGCGGTGATGAGCACGATCACCTCAGGGTCGAGCGCCAGCACCTGTTCGGTGCTGAGGACATACCAGGCCCCCTTCTCTCTGAAGGCATTCTTCGCCCCTGCGTAGGTCTCGAGGAGTTGCGAATCGATGGTCCCAAGGCCGCGGACATTGCCGGCCCCGCCGGCATCCCGCGCCTTGGGCGAGAGGCCGAAAAGCAGCACACCGGGACGCCCGGTCTCCAGAATCCCTTCCGTCCGGCGGCGCACTGCTTCGACCTCGTGCTCGAGGACGGCGGCCAGGCGCTCACCCTCGGGCTCTTTACCGAATGCTTGGGCTATGATGCGGATCTCTTCCGAAAGCGTGCGCAGATCGGGCTGCTCGAAGGTGTTCGGCGCAAAGAGGACGATCAGGGGGATGCCCAGGGACTCGATCATGTGGATCGTTTTTTCGGCCTTTTCGTCGCGCGCTCCAATCGTGCAATCTCCCACCCGCAGCAGGACGAGATCAGGCCGGAGGGCGGCCAGCGCTTCGTAGTTGATGCCGGTGCCGCTCTGGGCCACCAGCGGAAGAGTCAGAAAGCCGGGGTTCAAACAGGTCAGAAGGTTCATTCCGCCGCGGAAATGAAAGGAGCCCCCGTCGGCTGCAGGATAATCGAATTCCCAGTGTTTCGGGATGCAACTCGACCCCAGTCCCACAATCCTGTCCGCCACGCCGATCACCGTCATGACACCGGCGATGAGACCGTCGTCGATGGTGACCACCCGCTCGATCCTCTCCGGGAGATGAACCGCCACACCCCGGTGATCCGTCACCCCATGCCCACCCTGCCCCGCATGCGCCGGAACGCTGCCGGCCAGCTGCATCACGGCGCAGACGGCTGCCGTAAAGAGCACCCGGCTGGCGATCCGCCGCCGGAGTCGCGGGAATCGGCGGCCGCCTCTTCCAAGAACGGATTTTATGAGAACTTGGAGCCTCGATGCCTTCATGTCTTCTCCTTCCTCTTCATTCTGAATAGCTCCCTGCTTCATCCGGTCATGGATCTGCACCCCTGTTTATGCAGCGATCTGCGGCCCTCCTCCGCATAGACGCTCCGTTTCAGGATCAACGCTCAGCTTCAAGAACCTCGGCGGAGCCAGGTCCGCACTCGCAGCGAGAAGGCCTGGCAGGCACAGCCTGCGAAGAGGATCCCCCATTATAGATTGGAAACCCGCCCCCGCCCTGCCACTATTTCCGGATACAGACTCCCCTGAACATGTTTTCGATCGGCCGCGGAGGGCCCCTCGATCGAGCGTCGCGTCAACCGCCTCCGATCAATCCCCTGGGAAGCGGCATCCAGGTCATAAAGGCCTTCCCGATCCATGCCTTGCCTTCCCGCGAGGCCGCTCGGCAGCACCATGCGTACGCCCCCGACACGGTGGACCGCACAGGTGCCCTCGTAAATCCGGTCCAGGGTCTCTTGGCTCATCGCCCTGTCCGGAGGCCCGTCGGCGATGACGCCGCTGTGGTTCATCACCACCACCCGGTCACAGAACCAGGACACATGGTTGGGATCATGGCAGCAGGCCAGGATCGTGATGCCGCGGGCCGTTACACTGCGCAGGACCCCCCAGATCTTCACCTGGTTGTGGAAGTCGAGGGCGGAGGTCGGTTCATCGAGGAAAATCACCCTGGCCTCCTGCGCAATGGCCCGGGCGATGAGGACCAGCTGCCTCTGCCCCCCGGAAAGGGCATTGTAGGGCTGGTCGGCCCATTCGCTGATCTCGAGGAGTTCCATGGCCTCCTCGGCCTTCTGATAATTGCCTCGGTCGATGCCGAACATCCCCCCGAGGTGCGGGGTGCGCCCCATCAGGACCACCTCCAGGACACGATAGGGGAACGGGGGTTTGTGGTCCTGAGGCACGTAGGCCGCGAGCTTCGCCATCTCACGCACCTTGAGCCCCTTGATATCGCTCCCGGCCAGGCATATCCGCCCGCCCTGGGGCCGCAGAAAACCGAGGCAGCATTTGAAGAGCGTCGTCTTGCCGCAGCCGTTCGGGCCGAAGAGCCCGCAAAGCTCGCCATGACCGACCTGAAGCGTGACCCCCTTCAGGACCGGCACACGATGATATCGAAAATGCACCTGTTCCACTTTGAGCATCATTCAACCTCTCTCTGCGGCCTAGGCAACGCCGCCCGTTCTCGACGGTCGGCCCTCGTGGCTCATATCCCGCAACCCGGCAGGGCTCCAGCACCGAGACTCCGTGATTCAGTGGCTTCGCCGCGCTGCGCCCCCGCGGCAAGGGAACCCGTGTATCATCGGCTTGCCGCGAAGCAGGCCGGGGGCGAGGCCGCCGATCGACAACGAACTCGGGCGAACAACCCCCACACCCTTCGGGTGCTCAGTCCCACCGCTTCGTGGCGGGTCCCGGTTTGGCCAATATCAAGGCAATCAAGCGCTTGTGCGGAGGCGACCTTTAGGTCGCCGCACAAGCAAACGTGCAGATGGACGCCGAGATTGGCCAAAAAGACCATTTCCGGATGGAAAGGCTAACCAAAAACCATCTTCCCCTTGCTCCGGAGCAGATAGAAGAGGTAAGGCGCCCCAAGCAGCGACGTCAGGATCCCGATCGGGATCTCGGCCGAGGTCAGCGTCCGCGCCAGGGTGTCGCACACCACCAGATAAATGGCTCCCAGCAGGGCCGCCGCGGGGAGGAGGTAGCGGTGGTCCGGCCCCACCATGAGGCGGGTGGCATGCGGCATCATGAGGCCAATCCAGGCGATGACCCCCACCGATGCGACGGATACCGCCGTCGCGAGCGTGGCCAGGGCGATGAACAGACCTTTCCAGCGCTCCGGATGCACGCCCATGGCGCGGGCCTCCTCGTCGCCCATGGAGAGGACGTTCAGCTTCCAGGCATGCAGCCACATCCCGGCAAAACTGACCAGCACCACCGGCGCGACGATCTGCACATCCCGCCACCCGGCATAGTAGAAGCCTCCCATGAGCCAGAAAACGATCTCCCGCAGGGCCGCATCATGGGCCATATACTTGAGCACCCCCACCAGGGATGAAAACACCGAACCGATGATCACCCCGGCCAGCACCAGGCCAACCACGGAGGTCTCGTTGCGGACGCGTCCCAGGCCATAGGCGCCGCAGACCGCCAGGGCGCTGAAGACGAAGGCCAAGCCCTGGATGGAAAGGGCGAAGCGCGGGAACAGGATCCCCAGCGCTGCGCCGAAGGCGGCCCCGGAGGAGACCCCCAGGATGTAGGGCTCGACCAGGGGATTCCGGAAACACCCCTGAAAGACCGCCCCGGCCGAGGCCAGGGCCACCCCGACTCCGATATTCAGCAAGACCCGCGGCAGCCGGAGATTCCAAATGACCGTCGAATGCAGCGGGCTGATGCCGCCGTCGTCCAGCCCCGGGAAGAACCGGTCGAACAAGACCCTGAATACCTCGGCGGGTCCGATGTCATAGGCCCCGACGGTCATGCCCAGCACCGCCGTCCCTCCCAGCAGCACCAGCAGAACCGCCAGGACGAGATACCTGTTGCGCTCCGAGGCGCCTGCTGCAACGGGACCGTCCCCGCCCCTATTCATCGGCCGGCCCTGCCCCCGCAACCCTCCCGCGGGTGCGGCCGAGTCGATTGAGGCTCGCTTCGTAAGGTTTGCCCTCCAGGAACCGGCCGACAAACAGAAGGCCCATGAAGTCCTCTTCCTCTTCGGAGAGGTCGGCGGACATGCAGTCGAGACGGCCGCGCAGCACGCGCTGGCGCCCGGGGTAGCCCGCCCAGTAGACCACGGCGCAGGGCGTGTCTCCCGGCAGAACCTCCCGCAGAGCCTCAAACACGTGTCCGGTGTCGCGCAGGGCCATGTAGAGGACCAGCGTGCAGGCATGGCGCGCGATATCCTCCAACGCGGCGCGATCCAGCCGGCCATCGACCGTCAGGCTGTAGGGTGAGGTCTGCACCAGGTAACGGATGTCGTGCGCGGGGATCGTGCTTTGCCCGAGGGCGGCCATCGCCGCTGCGTCGCAGCCCATACCCGGGATGATGACCACCTCATCGGGGTCGAACGGCTCCTTGTACCAGTGGCCCGGACCGAAGAGGCAGGGGTTCCCGGTTTCCAGGAGGCCGAAATCCTGCCCTGCGGCAAGGACCTCGCGGATCAGTCCGACCCGCTCATCCCGCAGTCGGAAACGCTCCTCCTGGAAACGCTCCCGCTCTGCCTCGCCCAGATCCCAGACCCGCTTCCCCTTGAAGTCGAACAGCCCCTTCCAGGGGTCGAAAAGCACGGGCTTCCCGGCGATGTAATCGCCGAAGAGCTGAACCTGCTGCTCCGGGGCCGCCAGCACCTGCACCCGCTCGAGCGCTTCCAGCGCCTGCAGGGTGGAGGTCCGGGGGCCAGCCGGCCCCGTGCTGATCACAAAGAGCCGTCCGGACCCCCGTTCCCCGGGCAAGGCGTCCGTCGAGGCATCCCTCCACTCCCCGGTTACGCCTGGGCTATCAAGGGACGCGGGCATCAGAACCGCGCCCCGATCTGAAGGCCCCAGACATACTTGGGCATGAAATAGCCCGACTGCTCCTGATAGTCCGTGCCGGTCACGTTGCCCATGAAAACGCTGGCGGTGTACTTTATGCCCTGGAAGCGGAAGGTCTGCTCGAATCCCAGGTCCAGGGTGATGTAGTCATCCAGGACCGTGCCTTTCTGGGCCTCGCGTTTGTAGACATAGCGCGAACTCAGCTGGAACCAGCCGTCTTCCCACACATTGTACCGCGCAAGGAGCTTGACTTTGTGCTTCGGCAGCAGCCCCGGCAAATAATAGGTCCATTCCTTCTCGAAGACCGGGTTTTCCTCCACGTCATATTCCTGGTAGACATAGGCCATAGTCGCCCTCAGTCTGGGACCGAGTCGAACGGCTGCCTCCAGTTCGCCACCATAGAGCTTGAAGTGATCGATGTTGTAAAGGCAGCCGCTCCCAAGCCCCGTTCCCGGAGCCGTGATGCCGTTGTCGTTGATGAAGTCCTGAATGTCGTAATACCAGACGGCCGCTCTGAGCGTCGTCGCCTTGAAATCCTGAATGAGACCCAGTTCATACTCCCACGCCGACTCCGGTTTCAACTCCGGGTTGTCCTGTGAGGCGCACCGCGCCCACCAGTAGTAGTCTCACGGGCACGGGAGGCGGTATGACCGGCTGACAGCGGCATAAAGGGCCGTATCCGGCGCAGCCTGGAAATCCGCCTTCAAGCTAGGATAGAAACCGCTCTCCGTCTGCTGCTTGCCGCCTGTCGGCATGACGGGCTTATCGACGCCCTGTTCCATCCAGGAATAATAGGTGTCCATGTCCACCTTGTAGTAGCGAACCCCGGGGGTCAGGCGCCACTTTTCACCCAAGCCGATCACATCCTGCGCATAGGCCGACTGGACCTTGTAGATGATCGGGTTGGCCGGGGGGCTTCCCAGTTCCTGGTATTCCAACCCTGCGGTCACCAGGTGATGATCGCCCAGTTTTACATCCCCGTACTGGAGGATATACCCCTCGGTGCGATCGTTCACCTGGACATCGTTCGTGAAGCTCGTCCCCGAATAGCTGCTCACCCAGCGCCGGCCTTCCTGGCTGAAGGCATGGAACTTGAATTCCCCCGGACCCACCGGCATACGGAAGATGGCATCCAGGTAGGTGGTGTGCTTGGTCCATTGGGGGACTTCGTCTCCCGGGTATTGGACCGAGGAGGGGAGATGCCTCAGATTGTCTGCATCCGCCGGGATGAAAATGGGGTAATCCGGATCGTAATCCGGCCGGGATGGATCGTTGATCACCGGAAACCCGTAGTTCACATCCGTGTACTTCGCACCCAGTTCGATCGTCGCATCCTTCGGCAGGTAAAAGCTGAGATGCCCGTTGTAGCTGTGGTTGTCCTGGAAATTGTTTCTCAGATATCCGTCGGTCTGCTGGCGGCTGGCCGAAACATTGTAGCCGATCCAATCGGCCGCCCCCCCGTTGACCGACGCCGACAGGTTCGAGGTATCGTAGCGGCCGATCCCCGCCCCGACAGTCGCATCAGGCTTGAGGTTGGTGGTCTTTTTCCCTTTTTTCGTGATGACGTTGATCACCCCGCCGATAGCGAAGGGATGCAGCACGGAGTGGCCGCCGCGAATGACCTCGATCCGTTCGACATCGTCCATGTTGATCGTGGACCAATCGACGATGTAACGGCCGTTGTGGCCGGTCTGGTTGATCCGGCGCCCATCGATCTCTATGACCATCCGGCCTTCGTTCAGCCCCCGGATGGACACCTCGTCCCCCGGGCTCGCCAGGAGCGGGTTGATGCGCTGCACATCGATGCCGCCGATCTCGTTCAGGACATCGGTCAGACTCCGCACCTCACCGGGTTTTTTGAATTCATCCATGCGGATGATCGTCTTTTCCGTGGTGATCTCCACGCCCGGCTGCGGCGCCATGACCGTAATCTCGCCGATGTGGTGGGTCTCTGTTTCCTCCTCTTTCACGTCAGCCGCTTCCGAAACATGCGGCCAGCACAGGAGCAACCCGAGGGCCGCCAAACGGGCCCATCTTCCTCTTCCTGCCCTCATAGCATCATCCTCCCTGTAAAATGAGCGATATGGACTGAGATCAGGGAGAAGCCCCGCAGGACAGACAGGCCCTTCCAGGCGGAAAGACGCTCTTGACGGCCGAACGATTTCTGTTTAGAACTATGGCCGAGGCTCTCGCACAGTGCGGGGCTTCACCCGATGGAAGGCAGCCACCCGGTTCTTGGCGGACAGGGGCTGCCTTCCTGCATTGTTGGATTATCTATCGTGTTCCGGTCGATGCATCACCCCTTTCAGATCCCCATTCGTCTGCAAAAAAAGAAAAGCCACGAAAGCGCCTTGGATTCCGATCCAAAACAGCCTTCGTGGCTTCTAATGGTTTTCACTCTTAGATTTTAGATTCCGGTCGCCCAGATGGGGGCAGCAATTTCGTATTGCCGTTCTAAGCCTGTGCTGTGTAGCAAAACGCCTGTCTTCTGTCAAGCGGAATTCCGCCCTCAGCCAGGATACAACCATTTGCTGCGACCAGGGCCGAGGGGCGAAAAAACCTCTTGACCGCCAGAGCCAAGCCGATCCATGACGCCCAAACGCTCGAACCTTGAAAATCCCACAACCCCGCAGCCAAGAAGTCTCTTGGAGCAGAACGGCCGATCGTCTTCTGCGGCCTGGTAACCGCCTTTTGTTCAGCCATGGCACCAATCCAGGCCAAGAGAGCCTCGTTTCATCAGAGAATCGGGCGATGACTCCCTGGCGGAAGCCATTCAGCATCAAAAAGGGAGGCCTCGGATTGACGGAATAGCGCCCGCAATCTATATTGGAGGCAGATTCTCCCCGCCGGTTCATTGACCGGCAAGAGACTGAACCTTTTGAAAAGGAGCACGTCATGCCCGAAAAACTCGAAGCCGCCATGCAGGAACTTCAACGCGAATGCCCGTCTCTTATGGGACCTTTCGGCCTGCTTCATAAAGCCGCTGTCGAAGACGGGGTGCTGAGTGCCAAAACGAAAAAGCTGATGATGATCGCTGTATCCGCCGCCACCCGGTGCGAGCCCTGCCTTCGATTGCATGTGAAGGGCGCGCTGGAATTGGGAGCCACCCGGGAAGAAATCCTCGAAGCCGCCGGGGTGGCGATTCTTATGGGCGGGGGGCCGACGGCCGCCTACTGCGCCCTGTATCTGCTGGACGAGCTGGAACGTCGAAAGAAGTAAGCCTCCTCCATGTGCAAGATAACCGAAAGGGCGCCTGACACCACCGGCAATTCGCTGTAAGAGGAGGGCAAGCCTTTGGTAAAAGGTAAAAAATACGAAGGGTTATCCGTAGTGCCCACGGATGACAGGTTGATGAACCTCCTCAACAAGATTATCCGGGGGGCTGTCAGGATCCTGGCTGTACTGATGGTGCTCGTGATTCTGTGGGGCATTGGGGATGTCATATGGGTGATCTATGGGCACATTGTCGAGCCTCCCTATGGGATCCTAAAAATCAATGATATCCTTGGAACTTTCGGGGCATTTCTCGCGGTCCTCATCGCCATTGAAATCTTTCTCAACATTACCCTCTACCTGAGGGAAGATATCATCCATGTGAAGCTCGTCGTCGCGACAGCGCTGATGGCCATCTCCAGAAAGGTCATCGTGTTCGATTTTGCCGAACTGAGCTATCAGCATGTCATGGCTACAGGCATTGTCGTTCTTTCCCTTGGAATCACCTACTGGCTGATCTCGAAAAAGGAGCATACCGATAAGGAAAAAGCGTGAACCACAACAGAAAAATCCATCGTAAGGTGCCGATTCGTCGATTTCCGGGACAAAGCCGCTTTTGAAAAAGGCCACGTGGAAGGGGCCCGGCGTTTCGTCCTCCCAACCCTGCTCATATACCGGGCCGGTCTCTTGAACGGACAAGCTTATCGGCATGTTGAAAAGGCCATTGTCTGCAGGCCAAAGAAAAATGTCGTTATGCAGAACAGGCTAAATCCCAGCGGGTGAAACGCGCACAAGTATACGTTTACGCCACCTGGGACAGGTAGAACGCAGCAGTTGGACCTTTTTCTACAGCCTGGCAACCCTTCAGGATATCGACCCCGGCCCTTTTACGATTGGCAACGAAGCAAGGCCGCCCATCGGATCGTCCAAGGGTGGGAAGCGCAAGGTTCGCTTCGGCCTTTACATGAATGGCACCAGACATTGAAAGGCACCCCCAAAACGGACCGGCTTCCCTTTTCCACGGCCCTCCGACTGCCACGGTCGAAAATTCGATTGAAAGACCGTTGCTTCTTGGCTACACGTCATCTCTTGGTATTACTACAGCAGTTTTTTCATGGGCTGACAGTCTTGCCAAATTTATACCCGCTGCATCATTGAATTGTAATTCATCCGTGAGATATGGTTTTAAATTCATGAAAAGGAGAGCTTTTGTGAAACGTTGCTGTCCTGCTATCGCTATTGTGTATTTTTTAATTTCAACTATTTCGGCCTGCTCTACCATATCGGAGAATCATTTTGCATCTCAATCTCCATCTCCAACAGGATCACTGATCGTTTCCACATATGATACCAAGCGTGCGATGAATGACAGCAAACTCACGGATCACCGAATGGAGATGGCCATTTATGACGGAAATCCCAAGAACGCCCATTCCAGGCTTATTCGGCAGGCTGCAGGGGCTGAATGGCGCGTCGACAATCTTCCGCCCGGAGAATATTATCTCAAAGTATCTGGATGGATAGATGAAACGCAAAAAATGGATAAATCGAAATCACAGGTTCACAAATTTTCAGTATCGGAGGGTGAAGTGACTGTCGTAAACCTCGTTCTGACCGATTATGCCAAATCAACGGCAGCCGCGGGTGGAGCGGCACTTGGAACTGCAACTCTCTTGACCTTGGGTTTTTGCGTGGCACTGGTGTTGGCTGTTATCGCCGCCCTCTGATTTCAGTGCATCTGTTTTATTCGAGTCGTGCCTTTTGATCACTATCCCAATGAAGCGGCAATGTATTTCACCGCAGTGAACGCCATCACCCCGGCGAGCATCCACTTGATGTGCCTGGCGGGGACAAACTTCTGGCAACGGGCACCTAGATACATCCCTGCCATACCCCCCAATCCGAAAAGAAGCCCCAGAAGCCAGTCGGGCGCAATGGACTTCTCCGGGTAAAATGGAGCGATGGCCTGATAAAACGCGACGCCCGCCACCGACGTGACAAAGGTACCCATCAAAGCCGCACCCGCTACGGAATACACCGGCAGCCTGAAAAAACTCACGAGAAAAGGAGCGATAATCGCACCGCCACCGATCCCGTAAACCCCACCGACTATCCCTACAAGAAGGCTCAAGAAGAAGATGCCCCAGAAGGGGATCTCGAAAATTTCCCCGTTGAAGGAATAGCCGACGTATTTCAGGTCGAAGCGCGTCGTGGCGAGCAGAGGGGAATCACAGGTTTCACCGGTCTCCTGCACACGCGGCATCAAACGAGAGCGGCGCACCCTTTCCCGAAAAGCCTTTTCACTATCAGGAACGTTGCCTTTCTCCGACCTCCTCTTGAGCAAATCGCGGACCATCTTGCCCCCGATGTACAAGAGAACCCCCGCAACGAAAAGCTTGAAATGCCGGGGATCTGGAAGATAGTTCACCCGGATCAGAGCCCCGAGCAAAACCCCCGGCAGGGTCCCGATGACGATCACCCACGTGAGCGGCCAAGCCATCCGGCCTTCCCGGCAGTAGCGATAGACCCCGCTCGGAATCGCCACGATGTTGAACAATTGATTGGTAGCGCTGACCGACGGGTTCGTATAGCCAAGGAAAGACATTTGGAACGGTAAGAGGAGGAAGGCGCCCGAAACGCCCCCCATCGACGTGAAAAACGACACGACAAACGCCACCACGGGTGGAATCCAGGGGGCGACTTCGATTCCGGCAACGGGAAAAATCACGGCAGCATCCTCGCAAGCGGTCCTGCATTTACAAGCGCGAAAAAGATAATTTTCAAGTCAATAAATACAGAATTCCCAAGCGTGTCAAGCTTTCCCACAAAAACAGCTTCATCGCCGCCTTCCTGGCCTCAGTCCCACCGTTTCCCTCTGGCGGCCCTAGGCCCATTTCCCCCTGGGCTCACGTTTTCGAGAACCATCTGCGGGTCCGGGGCCGCGGTTATGCTCTCACGCACAGGGTGCCGCAGGGGCGCAAAAAGACTTGACAGGTTCGCCGTCTTTCGACTATCCAGAGGTAATGTTTTCTTGGAAGCTGCCTGGGCCCGCCTGCTACTGAACAGGCACCCGGCGATTTGAGCGGTTCTCCCTGATTGAGCCGCATTGAGCGATCTTGCTGACTAGAAAAGGAAATTCCGCTATTTCTGTGCATTGAGGAGACATTTCTGAGAAAGCCTGGAAGAATACAGCTTATGCCGCCAGAGAGACTTTCTTCGGTATCGCATTCCTCGAATCCGACGTCATCCTGCATTCACTCCTCTTTAAGAGTGGTTTTCCTGCTCATTGCAGCGGTCTTCTTCATGGCCGGCGTGCGGGAAGCTGCAGCGACGGAGTGGCCATTCTCTGTCAGCAAGCCTTCTTTCATCGAGCAGTTCAACTCCGCCTTCGACTTCTCACCCCCTGAACAGCCTGTTGAAAAGATCAAGCGGGAAATGAAGAAATTTCTAGGCATCCCCTACCGTTGGGGTGGTGAAAGCTTTAAAGGAATGGACTGTTCCGGGCTTACCAAAAAAGTCTATGCAAGCATTTTCGGAATTGAGCTGCCTCATAACTCGAGCCAGCAAAGCAGGCTCGATGGCCTCAAAGAAGTCCGGCCAACCAGGGAGGAACTTCAGCTGGGCGATCTGCTGTTCTTCGGGCCGAAGAAAAAGAGAATCAACCATGTCGGCATCTACCTGTCAGACGGAAAGTTCCTCCATTCGTGCAGATCGCAAGGGGTCACCATCTCGAGTCTGAACAAGGCCTACTGGAAAAACAGGCTGATCACTTCCAAACGCTTGAAGGACGTCGAAACGACCTTGACGCCGGAAACCGCTGCACTTTCTCTGGCGCCTTGTCCGGAGGCAGCGCCCATGTTCGATCCTTTCGAAGATGCACCCCCCTCCTTCGAACTCGGCTATCGCAGGACCCTTTTGGATTTCGCGAATCTCAGTCTGGACACCTTCATGCACATCACGGCTTGGGACAGAGCCTTTTCCCCGGGCGCACGAGGATCTGATTCCTGGTATCCGGAACGATCGAGTGCCGTTTCATCCTTTGAGCCCAGGCAAGGTTTCCGGCTTTTCGCCGATTTCACTCCGTTCGAATGGCTGACCATCACACCCTCGTTCACCCGCGTAAGCGGCCACGCATTTCTTGCGGATAATGACGGGTCTTGGCAGTCTTTCGGTTTGGAGACCCTCGTGACGATGCCCGATTCACGGTGGGCATTGGCCATGTCTGCCAAGGCCGACCATCAGGAAACAGCTCCCGGGTGGCTGTCGGCCACGGAGGAGGACACCTTCGACATCACCTTCGGCCTGCGGTACCGCTATTCCAGCTCGATCAATTTCTCCATCCTGGGCTCACACGAACCTGACGCCTTCAGGCAGATGGAAGCCGGCGATGAAGATCCATCCGGCAGCAGCCATTTCACATTCAAGGTCGATCTTACCTTCTAGCGCAGCGAGATCCTCCCTATTCGCCTGAGGCTTGCGCCTCTCACAAAGGCCTGGGCCAAGCGGCAGGCACACCGCGCAGCCGGTCCGCAAAGGATTGCGGGCCGGCCATCGCTTTTCTCGAGGGCCAAGAAACCCTCCCCAAGAGGGATCGCTAACGAAGCGCGTTGTAGACGTCTTCGATCACCTGCCGCGAGACTGCCCGCATGGCGCGGCTCATGGCGGCCGCTAAACCCGTAGGGGTTTTTTCCTGAAAAGGCTCCCTCACACGGTAGGTCTTCTGCCGTACCACCTTTTGGCTGACATCCGGTTCCAGGGCCTTCGTCAGGGTAATCGAAACGGTCAACACGGCCTCCCATCCCTCCTCGAAGTCCCACTCGAAGAATTCTTCCACGTAGCCTTCCAGGACATGGGTAACACCCGCCTGAGTGCGGTGAGGAACGACCGCGTTGAAATATCCGGATCCCCGCAAGTCCCTGGCAAGGAAGTACGACACCATGTCCCCTGGATTATCCCGCCACTGGCTATAAACATAGGCATCACGACGGAAGTCGCCTTCCCGGTAAATCATCCGCCGCGTGTTATACGTCGGCGCAACCCTGAAGCGGTTTACCTGAAGGATGGAGCCAAGCGGCTTATCGAGCCTGAGCTCCGGCTCGGCATACTCCAAGGTGTAGAATCGAACCGGCTTCTCGGGCCGCTGGAGCTTCAGACATCCACCAAAGAGAAGGATCCCTAGGAGCACAGCAACAGCGCTATAACCGAATCTCACCATCAGCACATCCCTTTCTCGCGATGGAAAAAAATCAACGGGCAAAGCCGCCTGCACACCCTTCCTTCGCCCATCCCCGGCCGGCAGGATTCATGGCTCTCTGCCGGTAAGAACCCCCTTGTCCTTTCCTTAAATTCCAGATCCCGACAAGCACTGCGCCGTCTTCAGGGCTGGTGCTCCAATTCCCGCGGCGGCGGGGGCTCGGCCAGCAGAAATCGAGCAGGCTCATTGGCCAGGTTTTCAAGGACGATATTCAGGTTTTCGCTGGCGTTTTCCAGATTCTGGCCAATGGTCAACAGGCTCCCTTTCAAATAGGTGAATCCCGATCCTGCACCATCCATCAACACAACGCCTTTCGAAAAAAGCTCGTTGGCCCGGTCGACCGCAGTGCGCAGCTCCAATACGGTCTCCTCGAGCGGCTTTTCACTGTGCTCGACGATCCGGTCCACACGGGCAAGGGTTGCCCCCATCTGTTCAACCGTCGTGTGGCTCTTATCGAGCAGCGTCGCGAAGGCGGCGGCTGACTGTTCGAGGGAAGCACCGATGCGCTTGAACCGGTCGTCTTTGAGCATCCGGTTCACCTCTTTCAGCGACGATTCGACCTCCGCGGCAATTTCTTGAATGTGCGCATCCGTCATCAGTTTGTTGGCATGATCGAGGGTCATGATGATGCGGTTCGATACCGCTTCGAGGTCCAATTTTTTCATCTGGCTGAGAATCTCGTCAATGCTCCTGAACAGCTTGCCGATTTCAGAGGGTTTGGATGCCACCACAGGATATTCCGGAGAAAAATCGATGCGCGGCGAAAAGTCCGGCTCCCCCGGATCTTTGCGATCCATCTGGACAAACATCGCCCCGGTGATTCCCACAGGATTCAACTGGGCCACCATGTCCTGATCGAGGCTCAAACCGGTTTCGATGTTCATGAGGACCTCGATCAGCCTCGAATCCGGCGCCACATCGATCTTGACCACCCTCCCGATGGAAACCCCTCTGTATTTGACCGGTGAATCACGCCCCAGGCCCTGCACCGATTCATCGAAATAGGTTACATAGTGACGGCCCTTTTCCAAGACGCGGCTCATGCCCAGCCAGATAAACGCTACGATGACCATCGCAATTCCGGAGGCGACAAAAAGCCCGACCGTAAATTTGGTCTTTTGAGATGCCATCAGCCGTTTTACTCCTCAGCTTCGCGGTTGAAGAACTGTCTGACAAATGGATCGGGGTGATGATCCCGAAGATAAACAGGGTCTCCCTCGGCGATAATGCCCTTCGCTCGCTTGTCCAGCATGATCACCCTCTGTGCCACGTTGAAAATACTGGCCAAATCGTGGGTGACGATGACCATGGTCGTTCCAAGACTGCGATTGATTTTGAGAATCAATTGGTCCAGCTCCGCTGCACTCACTGGATCGAGGCCTGCAGACGGTTCATCGAAAAAAAGAATCCTTGGATTCAGGGCCATGGCCCTTGCCAGACCGGCCCGTTTTTTCATCCCGCCGCTCAACTCGGAAGGCAGGTGGTTTTCATAGCCCCCCAAATGGACCAGCCGCAGCTTCATGCGGACCAGGGTCTCCATGGCCCCCTTCGGCAGATCCGTATAGGCTTCGACGGGCAAAAGGATGTTCTCGGCCAGCGTCATGGAGCCAAAGAGGGCCCCGCTCTGAAAAAGCACCCCGAATTTCTTGAGAATCTCCCGGAATCGCACCTCGCTGCACTTTACGATATCCTCCCCCTCGATCAGAACCTCTCCCGAATAGGGAGGTATCAGACCGATGACATGTTTGAGCAGGGTGCTCTTTCCACACCCGCTGCCCCCAAGAATCACGAAGATCTCTTCCTCCCGTATCTCAAAGGATACGCTGTCCAGGATCGTCACTTCGCCGTAACGGGCCGTCAGATTTTTCACCTGGATGACAGGCGCGGTTGCCGCCATGGATGTCTATCCCCAATAGGTCAGTATCACAGCAAAGATAGAGTCGAACAAGATGATGAGAAAGATGCCGCTCACAACAGCAGACGTGGTGGCCTGGCCGACAGCCGCGGCTCCGCCGCGCACCTGGAAACCCCGCAGGCAACCCACATAGGCGATCAGAAGGCCGAAGACCGCGCTCTTGAAAAACCCCCAACTGACATCGAAAAGGGACAGGGTTCGAATGGTCTGATCGATGTAGGCGCCCGCCGTCAGATTCAACATGGACACCCCCACGACCAGCCCCCCGAAGATGGCAAAAAGGTCTGAAAACAGGGTGAGCACGGGAACCACCAGAACGGAAGCCAGGATCTTGGGGACAACGAGGAACCGCGTCGTGTTGAAGCCCATGCTGTAGAGCGCGTCCACCTCCTCGGAGATCTTCATGGTGCCGATCTCTGCCGCGTAAGAGGAGCCGGAACGCCCGGCCACGAGAATGGCGGTCATGATGGGCCCGAGTTCGCGCACCATGGCAAGACTCACCAGCGAAGCGACATAGATATTGGCGCCGAACTGCTCCAGCTGAACGGCGGACATGAAGGCCATGATCAGCCCCAATAGAAGGCTGATCAAACCGACAATCGGGACCGCATCCACACCCGTCCGCTGCATGGCCTGGATCGTGTCCTCGCCTCTGAGGCTCCGCGGGTGCAGGATGACATAGCCCAAGGCCAGGCACACATCTCCAAGGAAGGAAAGCGCGAAACGGCCCTCGGAAAACTGCCGGATACTCGCCTCCCCCAAACGCACCAAGGCGTTTGGAGGGCGCTTCTTCTTCAAGGCGGCGTGCTCCTCCGCCAGGGCCTCGAAATCCATCATATCGAGGATTTCTTGAATCTTCGGGCCAGGGTTTAGGATGCGAAAAGCGCCCTCACCTGTTGGACCATGGCGCTTCAGCTCAAGCAGCAGCAAAACGCCGAAATCATCCATATACTGAACGCCGCTTAGATCCAAAGTGACACGCAGGGGCTTCTTTTCCCTCAGCAAATGATCGATCTCGGAAAGGAGGCGGCCGGCACTGCCGGCATCGATCCGGCCCGTCAGGGCAAACGTCCATTCCCCCCCGGCAGACTCCCGCGCCTCATAGCCCAGCTCCTGACCGTCACTTCTCGTCATGCCGTCTCCCACGGTCGAACACGGATCCGTACCCGCTCACAGTCCGTGATCCTGCATCGCACGCCACCACCAGACATGAATTGCCTTGATCTTTTCCCGACACCCCATTAAAAGAGGGGCTTAGACGGCTGCGAACCGCAGCCTGCTGTTAGTCTTTTTTTCACACCGTTTCACACAGCAGACAGACCGGAACACCACACAAAAATGAGGTGCCTGCCATGGCAAAAATTCTGGCCATTTACGGAAGCCCCAGAAGAAAAGGAAACACCTCCACCCTCCTCGACCAAGCGGTGGAAGGGGCGCTCTCGAACGGCGCCGAGGTTGAAAAGGTCATTCTCAGGGATTGCAAGATATCACCCTGCCTTGAGATTTACGGCTGCAAGAAAGACGGGCGCTGCGTCATTCAAGACGATTTTCAAGCCCTCTACGACAAGATGCTGGAAAGCCAAGGTCTCATGCTCGCCTCGCCTATATTCTTCTACAGCGTGAGCGCCCTCGCCAAATGCCTCATTGACCGCTGCCAATCGCTCTGGGTCAAAAAATATTGGATCGACAAGGTGTCTCCGGGCCGGTGGACCGCCAAGCGCAAAGGCCTGTTCATCTCTGTAGGCGCAACGCAGGGGAAAAAACTTTTCGACGGCCCCTTGCTGACAGTGAAATATTTTTTCGATGTCCTGGACATGGAGCTCTATCGGACGGTCTTGTTCAGGGGCTTGGACTTCGAGGGCGACGTTCTTCAACACCCTGAATACCTTTCGGCAGCGCGGGAGGCAGGCCAAGACCTCGCAAGGGCACTGAGCCGTTAGCCATCGGAGACCGCAGCCTCGATCCCCCGGCTTCCAAACCTTAGGAGATGCCCGAGGCATCGATCGGATGCCGCCTCACGCACCCGCTTCGTCCATGAGACTTTTAAGCGTCTCTCCGTCGATCTTCTCTTTTTCCAACAGCAACTTGGCGGCCCGATCCAGCACAGGTCGCCATTTTTTGAGGATTTCCAAAGCCTTAAGATACTGCTGCTCCACGATCTCCCGCACCTCGGCGTCGATCAACTGCGCCGTCGCCTCGCTGTATTCGTCCTGCCCCCGGAAGCCGGTTTCCAGGTAAAGGGGCCGTTTTTCACCCGCCAGGTAGACCTGTCCAACCTTGGCACTCATGCCGTATTCCTTGACCATGCTTCGGGCGATATCGGAGGCCTTCGAAAGATCATTGTGGGCGCCGGTCGAAATATCACCGAATACGATCTCTTCGGCAGCCCGCCCTCCCAGGAGCACGGCGATTTTGTTCAGAAGTTCGGTCCGCTTCATCAAAAAACGGTCTTCGGTCGGGACCTGCATGGTGTAGCCAAGCGCCGCGATGCCCCTCGGTATAATCGATATCTTCTGCACGGGGTCCGTCCCCGGCAGCGATAAAGCAACCGTGGCATGGCCCAGTTCGTGGTAGGCCACAATCTCCCGTTCACTTTTGTTGATCAGCCTATTTTTCTTTTCGAGGCCGGCCATGACCCGTTCCACCGCCTCTTCGAAATCCGACATGTCGACCTGCTTCTTTTTGCGCCTGACAGCAAGGATCGCGGCCTCATTGACGAGATTGGCCAGGTCCGCCCCGACCATTCCCGGCGTCATGGCCGCCAGCCGTTCGACATCGAGATCTTCGCTGGCCTTGATCCCTTTGAGGTGAACCTTCAGGATATCCTCGCGCCCTTTCTTGTCCGGGCGGTCCACCAGGATCTGTCGATCGAAACGCCCCGGACGCAGCAGCGCGGGATCCAGGATCTCAGGCCGGTTGGTCGCCGCCATCAGGATAACGCCCACCTTCGGATCGAAGCCGTCCATCTCGACCAGGAGCTGGTTGAGGGTCTGCTCCCGTTCGTCATGGCCGCCAACGGCCCCGAACCCGCGGGCCTTTCCGAGGGCATCCAGCTCGTCGATGAAGATGATGCACGGGGCTTTCTCCTTCGCTTGGACAAACAAATCCCGCACCCGGGCGGCCCCGAGCCCGACAAACATCTCAACGAACTCAGACCCGCTCAGACTGAAAAAGGGCACCCTGCTTTCCCCGGCCACGGCCTTGGCCAACAGGGTTTTGCCGGTACCGGGCGGACCGACCAGCAGCACCCCTTTCGGCAGTTTACCACCTAATTCCGTATACTTGTGCGGGTCTTTGAGGAATTCTATCACCTCCACCAGTTCCTGTTTGGCCTCGTCCACACCCGCCACGTCGTCGAACGTGACATTCAGCTCATCCTCCATGTAGATCTTGGCTTTGTTCTTCCCGAGCGTCATAAAGCCTGCCTGCTGGCCCGTCATGCGCCGCATCATGAAATACCAGATGCCCACGAACAGCAGGATCGGGAAGACCCAGGACATCAAATCCCGCAGAAAGGTCGATTCCACCTCTCCTTTAAAAGTGACATGATACTGCGCCAACAGCTCCGAAAGCTCCTGGTCTACGCGAATCGTGCGAAAAAGCTCCCCCTTGCTCTGAACATCTCCGTTCAGCAGAGCCCGTCCCTGAATCTCGTTGGCCTTTACAGCCACCTCGGTCACCTTGTTTTCTTTCAACAGGCGCAAGAATTCGCTGTAGGGGATGACCTTGATGGCAAGAACGGAGACCAGGTACTGCTGCAGCAGGAGAACCACCCAAATGCCCAGGAGGACATACCAGATAGAAAATTTGTGGTGCTTTTCCATGACACCTCCCCATCCCCAATGACTTCCTTCCGCACGCACGCACGTCCCCGGCGCGCCGCCGCATTCCCTATCTCAAAACAACCCATCCAACGGGCAAAAAACGCGTGAAAAAAGCGCAGGTGCGGAGCGGCGCCCATCGAGTCAAGCTAGTCAGCCTCTGGACATCTGGATAGGCGCCTGAAAAACGGGTTGCGCCGGCAGACCATCTCCGGGCGGACACCCATGAGCGAACCACCTTCGAACCCTATCCATGCTATGTTTTTCGGCGTCTTTCATCAACCAAAAAGCAGAACTTGCAATACACCGGGCTGTATTCTATGGTAACCCCGATCCCTGAGACGATTCTGCGGCCGCTCGGGTCCCGCCGGCGGAGAAAACCTTTTCTCCCCGTCTGAAAACAGAAGCGCCCTGCGCTGCGCCGAGGCTTCCTGCACCAGCCCTTCCTCCCTGGAAAGGCTTGGCGGTATTGGTTGGGCGACGGGAATCGCCTATGGGAAATCCATCGAGGGGAAAGAATCCTGTCGGCCCGGCTCTTTCCCGGAAATCGTCCCGAACCGAAAGGCATCCATTGAAAAAACGATGCGCCTGGCGCTTTTTCCAGGCTGTCCGCAGCCGCGTCCGGACCTGACATGAAACTCCGAAGACACATTCCCCTTGCATCGATGAATTCAGGGCCGACAAACTCGCCCTGGGAGGAGATCCTTGCCGAAAGCGTCACCGGCGCGGGCATGATCGCTGATCTTTTCGGACTTGACGCCGATGAACTCAACCGTGTCACCGAGCGTTACCCCATGCGAATCAATCCGTATTACCTCGGGTTGATCCGTCAAAAGCACGATCCTATCTACCGGCAGTGCATACCGGACCTCCGCGAGATCCGCCTCGATGACGGCCTGGACGATCCCCTGGCAGAAGAGGCGTTTTCGCCCGTACCCGGCCTGACGCACCGATACCCTGATCGGGTGCTGTTCCTGGTCTCGGCCTCCTGCGCCATGTATTGCCGGTTTTGCAATCGCAAAAGGAAGGTCGGTCGCCCTTCAATGGTGAACGACGCCACCATCGAAACCGGGTTGGCCTACATCCGCCGGCATGAAGAAATCCGCGACGTGCTTCTATCCGGAGGGGATCCCCTCCTCCTTTCAGACGAACGGCTGGGGGAAATCCTCTCAGACCTGAGGGCCATCAGCCATGTCGAGATCATCCGCATCGGCAGCAGGGTCCCTTGCACGCTGCCCCACAGGATCACCCAACGCCTGGCCGATCTTCTAAAGCAATTTCATCCCTTGTTTCTGAACACCCACTTCAACCACCCGGCTGAACTCACCCCGGAAGCGGGGGCGGCTTGCGCGCGCCTTGCCGATGCGGGCATCCCGTTGGGCTGCCAAACCGTGCTGCTCAGAGGCGTCAACGACGACCCCGGCACCATGCGCGAACTGATGCAGAAACTCCTGATGGTGCGCGTCCGGCCCTATTATCTGTTCCAGGCCGATCTAGCCAGAGGGACTGCTCATTTTTGGACCCCCATCGAAAAAGGAATCGAAATCATACGAGAATTACAGGGGCACACCTCCGGCCTGTGTCTGCCCCACTTCGCCATAGACCTGCCGGGGGGCGGCGGCAAAATCCCTCTTCTCCCTCAATATGTCGAAAGCAGAGGGTCGAATTCGCTCGAGGTGAAAAACTACCGCGGGCAGACGTTCCGCTATCCCCTGAGTCCATTTTAAGCCGAGGGGTCCCGGGCCGCGGCCCCTACAGAAAGGAGCATCCATGATCAGAGTAACGTGTTTAGGCGGCGCAGGATCGGTCACTGGTAGCAATTATCTCGTCGAAACCGTCCAGGGAAAGAAATTCCTGGTGGACTGCGGGCTCTTTCAGGGTGGAAGGCAGATCGAACTCCGCAACTGGCAACCGTGGCCCTTCGACCCCAAAAGCATCGACACGCTCTTTTTGACGCACGCCCATATCGACCACAGCGGGCGCATCCCCAAGCTGGTCAAGGACGGTTTTCAGGGCAGGATCATCACCTCTCCCCCCACCGCAGAGCTCTGTGAGATCATGCTCCTCGATTCCGCCCACATCCAGGAGATGGATGCCGAATGGCAGACCCGCAAGAACAAGCGGCAGTCCCAGCCTCCCATCGAACCGCTGTACACGACGGCCGATGCCGAGGCAAGCCTCAAGCTGTTCCATCCGCTCGAACGGGACCGGCTGGTGGAGATCGAACCCGGTGTGCGCGCGCGGCTCAGGAATGCGGGGCATATTCTCGGCTCCTCGATCCTGGAGATCTGGGTGGAGGAGAACGGAAAGACGGTCAAGGTCGTCTTTTCCGGTGACCTTGGCAAGAAGGATCAGCTGATCGTCAAGGATCCCCATGAAATCTTCGACGCGGACTATCTTTTCCTCGAATCGACCTACGGAAACCGCCGCCACCGCTCCTTCGAAGAAAGCGAAGAAGAACTGCTCGAGGCCATCCGTTACAGCACCCGCCACAACGAAAAGATCATCATTCCCGCCTTCGCCGTAGAACGTACCCAGGAAATCCTCTATGTCCTCGGCCAGTTTCAACGTGAGGGTAAACTGCCCGACATTCCCATCTACCTCGACAGCCCTCTGGCCATCAAAGCCACGGAAATCTTTCGCAGAAACAAGAAATGCTATGACGCCGAGGCACGCGCTATCGTCTCTGAAGGGTATGATCCTTTCAATATGCCCAACCTGCATTTCACCCAGGAGACGAAGGATTCGATCGCCATCAACGAAAGGCGCGGCTCCGCTATCGTAATCGCCGCAAACGGGATGTGCACGGCTGGAAGGATCAAGCATCACCTGAAGCACAATCTCTGGCGGGAAGGCGCCAGTCTGGTGATCGTCGGCTACCAGGCCAAGGGAAGCACCGGGCGGAAGATCGTGGACGGTGCCAAGCAGGTCAAGATCTTCAGGGAGAATGTTGCCGTGCGCGCACGCGTCTTCACCATCGGGGGGTTTTCCGCCCATGCCGACCAGGCTGATCTGCTCGAGTGGGCCGGCCATTTCGAAAGCAACCCCCGTGTCTTCGTGGTCCATGGAGAGGCTGAGGCCGCGCAAACGCTGGCTCAAAAGATAAGCGAGGAACTGCATTTCTCCGTTCACGTTCCAAAATGGAAGGAGCGACTGATCCTCAAGGCGGTGGAGGTCGCTTACGAAGAGGCCCCAGAGGAGGAAGCTGTTCCGGATGTGGCTTCACAGACCTTGAATATGGTGATCAATCTCGAAAATGAACTCAAGGATCTGAAAAAGCGGATCAAGGCCAGAGAACTGGAAGGGAAGATCGGCGAAGAGGACCTTGACAGGCTGCAGTATGTCCAGGAAGAGCTGCGGTACCTGCTGAGTGTTTAAGATCTTATCCGTAAATAACGCCCACTTTTCGGTAGGCGATGATAGCAGCAGCCATATGCAGCAAAGCCATATAGGTATCGCTGAGCTTCTCATAGCGAACCAGGATTTTACGGAAGCGATTGAACCATGAATGACTCACTTCAACCACCCATCTTCTGGCTTTCCATGCGGGATTGCGCTTTTTTTCCTGGCGCTCCTCCCCCCGTGTTTTCACGTGGGGAATATAACCGTGGGCAACGATGGTCTTCAATGCGGGTTTGCCATCATAGGCTTTATCGGCACACAGATTCTGCTGGATATCGGTGGGACGGTCGATGACGATTTCTT